>NZ_JBQPRC010000036.1:0-518 GCF_052266745.1 Jeotgalibaca sp. A127 | reverse complement strand
GTAGAAACAGAATAGAACCTGCAAACAGGAAAGGAAGGATGAGCATGTCGAAGCGGCTCTTTACCGATGTAGAAGTGGCAGAAATCGCTAAAAATCCCTTTGTCAAACGGGTTTCGAATAAAGGTATTTCATATACTGATGATTTTAAAGTGCATTTCATCGTTGAACGGCAGAAAGGAAAATTTAATAATCAAATCTTTCAGGAGGCGGGTTTCCCAGTTGAAACACTGGGAGAATACAGAATAAATAGCTTCGCTGATAGATGGATGAAACGCTACCGCGCAAAAGGAATTGAAGCAATCAAGGATAACAGGAAAGGGGCCTCCGGCCGCCCTCGCCTCACCGAACTCTCGACCGAGGAGAAACTGAAACGGGCTCAACTGGAAATCGAACTGCTCAAACAGGAGAATGAACTTCTAAAAAAGCTCGACTTCGCCGAAAGGAGGGGAAATGAACTTACTAAAGCGGAAAAGTTCCGCCTTATTAAAGAGGCAGCGGATCGGCCACATTCCCTTCCT
>NZ_JBQPRC010000035.1:0-536 GCF_052266745.1 Jeotgalibaca sp. A127 | reverse complement strand
CATCCACCGTGCGCCCTTATTCACTTAACCTGTGGTCAAGCTGCGGCCATTGCTGGCCGACGCGGTAAAATGTTTTGGTCTTTCTTTGTTACTTTCATGTTATGGTATTCAGTTTTCAAGGAACAAAATAATGTAACCCGTAGGTTACAATGGAGACTAGCGGGATCGAACCGCTGACCTCCTGCGTGCAAGGCAGGCGCTCTCCCAGCTGAGCTAAGCCCCCAAATGGGTTATGAAGTTTACAGGATGTACCCCAAAAAGGAATGGGCCTAAATGGACTCGAACCATCGACCTCACGCTTATCAGGCGTGCGCTCTAACCAGCTGAGCTATAGGCCCAAGAGATTCCGGTAAGATGGTTCTCCTGTATATGAGAGTTGGCCTCTCAAAACTGAACAAGAATGAATGAACTTGGCAGGTTCCGATTATTCCTTAGAAAGGAGGTGATCCAGCCGCACCTTCCGATACGGCTACCTTGTTACGACTTCACCCCAATCATCTGTCCCACCTTAGGCGGCTGGCTCCCACAAGGGGTTA
>NZ_JBQPRC010000034.1:0-538 GCF_052266745.1 Jeotgalibaca sp. A127 | reverse complement strand
TTCGGTGCTATTCAATGTCTCTTCCTTTTTCAGGATTAATTTCCAGTATTTCTTCAGCTTCCTGTAATCTCGATTAGCCTTTAAGTCTTTTGATTTCTTCAGGGTATTCATAAAACTGACACGTGCCATATTGAGAGCCCGGTTCACCTGTGTGACAATGTGAAAACGATCAATGATCAACGCTGCCTGAGGAAAGAGGTCCTGAAACAGTTTTTGATAAGGACCGTAAAGGTCCACTACGACCGTCTTGACCTTCGCTCGTTGTTCTTGTGGAAAACGCATAAAGTAATCAATGATTGATTTGTTTCGACGATCCTCCAGAATATCAAAAATTTTCTTGTTGTCAGAATCACAAATAATCAGGCTCATTGCCCCCTCGGCGCTTTTTACGCTCTTAAATTCATCAATCGCCATGTTCTCAGGAAGATGAGTATAGACTTGGCGGAATGTATCATAAAAATCTCCAAAAACCCTTTTGACGGTGTTATTGGAAACACGGTGTTCAAGCGCAATATCCTTTTCAGATATGTTCCTCGTC
>NZ_JBQPRC010000033.1:0-618 GCF_052266745.1 Jeotgalibaca sp. A127 | reverse complement strand
TGGCTCTTTGTCAAGAAGTGTTGATAGTGTATTTTTCCGATTGAATGAAGGTTAAAATTCACAATCTATGAAGCAGTAGCTGGGAACCGAACGGTTCCTAAGCTGCTGTTTTTATTTCTAGCAATTTATATTCAATAAAGATGCGGTTACGGAAACTAGAAAAGTTACGATAGCCATAGGCTGTCCGCTTAATAACCTTGATTTTGTTATTGATTCCTTCCACTAAGCCGTTCGAGTAATCATAGTTCAGTGCATTGATAATTGCTTTTTCGGATTGGCGGAATGTCTTCAAAGCCCGGTCCATTTTGACCGTCAGCCCCTGTTGTTTTTCATGAATGAAAGAGCTGAACAGCTTTGGTTTCCGGTGATTAACCGTGAAGATGATGGTTTGGTAGGCGTTATAATTAAGGCGCAATCCCTCGTCCAAAGAGAGGAGATAGTCAATAATTCCCCTCTCCGTCATGAGCCCCTTAAAAAGCCGGTGATAACGGTATTCGGTGCTATTCAATGTCTCTTCCTTTTTCAGGATTAATTTCCAGTATTTCTTCAGCTTCCTGTAATCTCGATTAGCCTTTAAGTCTTTTGATTTCTTCAGGGTATTCATAAAACTGACACGTG
>NZ_JBQPRC010000032.1:0-620 GCF_052266745.1 Jeotgalibaca sp. A127 | reverse complement strand
TCGATGAAACAACCTTACCCATGAAGGGAAAACGGAAACCAAACGGCCATCAGGAACGTCGGGGAAAACAGGCCTTCAAGCGGAATATCGCTGAAAGGGAGAATGATTACCCGACATTCAAGGAAGAATTTGGTCATGTCGAAGGCGATACCATTGTCGGTGTCCATCACAAAAGTGCCGTCATAACCTTGGTCGAACGTCTCTCCAAAGTCATTATCACCTTGAAGCCCGATGGGCGGAAGGCAAGTGACATCGAGCATACGATGAACAAGTGGTTTGAAGCGATTCCCAGACATTTATTTAAGTCCATCACCTTTGATTGTGGGAAAGAATTTTCCAATTGGAAAACCCTGAGCAACCAACATGACATCGCTATTTATTTCGCTGATCCTGGAACGCCATCACAGCGTGCATTAAATGAAAACTCCAACGGATTGCTGCGAAAAGATGGGTTGCCAAAAGAAATGGACTTCAACCAAGTGGACCAAGCCTTTGTTTCATCGGTTGCAAACAAGCGAAATAACATCCCACGAAAATCCTTGGCATACCAGACGCCACTGGAAGTATTTTTGAGTTACCTAGACGAATCTACTTTGTCTAGCTTAAATTGACAAATCAAA
>NZ_JBQPRC010000031.1:0-625 GCF_052266745.1 Jeotgalibaca sp. A127 | reverse complement strand
AAGGACAAGTTGTGACGGGGAGCGAAATTTAGTAGCGAAGTTCCCGATGTCACACTGCCAAGAAAAGCTTCTAGTTAGAAACCAACTGCCCGTACCGCAAACCGACACAGGTAGTCGAGGAGAGCATCCTAAGGTGAGCGAGCGAACTCTCGTTAAGGAACTCGGCAAAATGACCCCGTAACTTCGGGAGAAGGGGTGCTGACCGCAAGGTCAGCCGCAGTGAATAGGCCCAAGCGACTGTTTATCAAAAACACAGGTCTCTGCAAAATCGAAAGATGACGTATAGGGGCTGACGCCTGCCCGGTGCTGGAAGGTTAAGAGGAGAGGTTAGCTTCGGCGAAGCTTCGAATTGAAGCCCCAGTAAACGGCGGCCGTAACTATAACGGTCCTAAGGTAGCGAAATTCCTTGTCGGGTAAGTTCCGACCCGCACGAAAGGCGTAACGATTTGGGCACTGTCTCAACGAGAGACTCGGTGAAATTATAGTACCAGTGAAGATGCTGGTTACCCGCGACAGGACGGAAAGACCCCATGGAGCTTTACTGCAGGTTGATATTGATTGTTTCTGCTACATGTACAGGATAGGTAGGAGCCATAGAAGTCGGGACGCCAGTTTCGATGGAGGC
>NZ_JBQPRC010000029.1:0-744 GCF_052266745.1 Jeotgalibaca sp. A127 | reverse complement strand
CCACTTAACCTCGCATGGGATCGTAACTCGCCGGTCCATTCTACAAAAGGTACGCCATCACCCCTTAACGGGCTCTGACTACTTGTAAGCACACGGTTTCAGGTACTATTTCACTCCCCTTCCGGGGTGCTTTTCACCTTTCCCTCACGGTACTGGTTCACTATCGGTCACTAGGGAGTATTTAGCCTTGGGAGATGGTCCTCCCGGATTCCGACGGAATTTCTCGTGTTCCGCCGTACTCAGGATACTGGTAGGGCCGCTTTGGATTTCGCATACGGGGCTGTTACCCTTTATCGCGCAACTTTCCAGTTGGCTTCTGCTATCCATCGTGGTCCCATGTCCCAGTCCTACAACCCCAAAGAGCAAGCTCTCTGGTTTGGGCTTTTCCCGTTTCGCTCGCCGCTACTCAGGGAATCGATTTTTCTTTCTCTTCCTGCAGGTAATGAGATGTTTCAGTTCCCTGCGTCTACCTCGCTGCACCTATGTATTCAGTGCAGCGTAATACCCTATCAAAGGTATTGGGTTGCCCCATTCGGAAATCTCCGGATCACAGCTTACTTACAGCTCCCCGGAGCATATCGGTGTTAGTCCCGTCCTTCATCGGCTCCTAGTGCCAAGGCATCCACCGTGCGCCCTTATTCACTTAACCTGTGGTCAAGCTGCGGCCATTGCTGGCCGACGCGGTAAAATGTTTTGGTCTTTCTTTGTTACTTTCATGTTATGGTATTCAGTTTTCAAGGAACA
>NZ_JBQPRC010000028.1:0-868 GCF_052266745.1 Jeotgalibaca sp. A127 | reverse complement strand
AAACACGGAGCCGCAGCGAAAGCGAGTCTGAACAGGGCGAATGAGTATGTGGTCGTAGACCCGAAACCAGGTGACCTACCCATGTCCAGGTTGAAGGTGCGGTAATACGCACTGGAGGACCGAACCCACGCACGTTGAAAAGTGCGGGGATGAGGTGTGGGTAGCGGAGAAATTCCAATCGAACCTGGAGATAGCTGGTTCTCTCCGAAATAGCTTTAGGGCTAGCCTCGGACAATAGGAATCATGGAGGTAGAGCACTGTTTGGACTAGGGGCCCTTCTCGGGTTACCGAATTCAGATAAACTCCGAATGCCATCGATTCAAGTCCGGGAGTCAGACTGCGAGTGATAAGATCCGTAGTCGAAAGGGAAACAGCCCAGACCACCAGCTAAGGTCCCAAAGTATCTGTTAAGTGGAAAAGGATGTGGGGTTGCACAGACAACTAGGATGTTGGCTCAGAAGCAGCCATCATTCAAAGAGTGCGTAATAGCTCACTAGTCGAGTGACCCTGCGCCGAAAATTTACCGGGGCTAAACAGATCACCGAAGCTGTGGATGGAACCTTCGGGTTCCGTGGTAGGAGAGCGTTCTAAGGGCGGCGAAGCCAGACCGTGAGGACTGGTGGAGCGCTTAGAAGTGAGAATGCCGGTATGAGTAGCGAAAGACGGGTGAGAATCCCGTCCACCGAATGACTAAGGTTTCCTGGGGAAGGCTCGTCCTCCCAGGGTTAGTCGGGACCTAAGCCGAGGCCGATAGGCGTAGGCGATGGACAACAGGTTGATATTCCTGTACCAGTTGGTTTTGTTTGAACGATGGAGGGACGCAGGAGGCTAAGGAAAGCGTGCGAACGGAAGTGCACGCCCAAGCAAC
>NZ_JBQPRC010000027.1:0-891 GCF_052266745.1 Jeotgalibaca sp. A127 | reverse complement strand
TAATCTGGACCCCGTTTCAAGGACAATTTAAAAAAGAGGTTTAAGCAACCTTCAGAAGAAGTTGATTTCGGTATTGTACCGGGGTCAACTTTTTTAAGTGCCATTGGGCACGTTCGCAGTTGTAATAATATATGTAGTCATTAATAATTGCTTTCAATTCCGCCAATGACTGACAGTCATGATAATGGATTTCATCCTTCAGGTGACCGAACCAACTCTCTTGAGGAGCGTTGTCCCAACAATTTCCCCGACGGGACATGGATTGGCTAATTTCATATTTCTTCATTAACTTCTGAAAAGTAGGGCTGGTATAATGTACTCCTTGGTCGGAGTGGATCAAACAGTTTTCTGGCAGAAATGGGCCGTGCTTTGCCATCAAGTCGTTGACCGTTTCGAGCGCAATATCTAACTTGATACGATCCGAGACAGAGTAGGCAAGTATTTCTTTCGTCTCACCATCCAGAATGGTGGATAGATAGCCCATAAAGCCGTTTTTTCCCGGTAAATAGGTAATATCCGTCAGGAGAACCTTTCCCGGTTGTCCTTGCTTGAAGTTACGTTCCAACAAATTCGGTACAGTCCGATGCTCTTTTGTGGCTTTTGCGAGACGTTTATAAGGATTTGCTCGGCGGATTTTGCAAAACAGGCCAAATTTCCGCATAATCCGCTGGATTTTCTTCCGGTTAACCCGGACCCAAAGGCGGTTCTTGAAATACATAACAAGTGCACGAGAGCCTTTTTCAACTTTCTTGTAGTTCATCCCTTCAATCACCAAGTCCCGCCAAAGCAATTCAATTCCCGTTTTCAAAGAATCTTTTTCCCTTTTTTTGGAATCCCGATGGGCATAGTATCCCGAAGTGGATACTTCCAACAATTCACATAATCTCGTAA
>NZ_JBQPRC010000026.1:0-1122 GCF_052266745.1 Jeotgalibaca sp. A127 | reverse complement strand
GGTTCTATGTCAAATAGTGTTGGTGGACCAAATGAAAGTCAAAGCGAAGACTAACTCGCTTTGGCTTTTTCTTTTTCTTCTTGTCGGCGCTTTTCCTCCTTGTAATGGAGTGCCTTCGGCTCAAATTGGCTCGCAGTCAGGCGGTAACTGATGAGGATGCGTGCACGCAGGTGACTATAATTTCGATAACCGAATCCGGAACGCTTGATGTTTTTTATTTTATTGTTGACCCCTTCGATGGCCCCGTTGGACAACGTATACACACAAGCATTCCGGATGCCTTCCTGATACTTAAACAGAGTCTGCACGGTGGTACGGACTTTTTTGGGCAGTACATATTTCCTGGATTCTTCTAAAATGGTTTTGAATTGGTCAAAGTCATGTCTTTGGAGGGCGAAACGTAGGTCATTCACCAAGGTATAAAACTGGCGTAAACGGGGATTGATATGTAATAAATAATCCACCATCATCTTCTCGGTCACCAGCCCCTCGTAAAGCCGGTGCGTCCGATAATCGATGACGTTTAATTCCCATTCATTTTTCAAAAGCAGTTTCCATTGTTTCTTCAGCTTCCGGTAGTCCGTCTCGCTTTTTTTCTTGGCTTCATTCATGACGCGGATACGGAACGAATTGAGTGCCCGGTTCAGGTGTTGGACAATATGGAACCGATCGATCACGATTTGCGCTTTAGGAAAACAGTCTTTTACGACCGCTAGATACGGGGAGTACATGTCCATCGTGACAGTCTTCACGCTGTAACGCGATTCCTTGGGATAGCGCATGAAGTAGTCAATCAGCTGATTCTGCCGTCTGTCCTCGACGACATCGATCAACCGGTGGTTTTGGGCATCAAGAAACAGGAAGCTCATGGCACCGGACACATTTCTGACGGACTTGAATTCATCGATGGAAAGGTGTTGCGGGAGATAGATATGGTTGGGTGCCAATGGTTCTGATATTTTTTCAAGGACCCGGATGACCGTGTTGCTGGAAACGGAAAGATGTTGTGCCACCAATCTCATGGACTGGATTTCCCGCAGTTCCATCGCAATTGTCCGTTTAATAATGTTGGAAATGAAGCAGTGTCGTTCAACGAGTTTTGTTTCAGCGATGAAGGTTTGA
>NZ_JBQPRC010000025.1:0-1491 GCF_052266745.1 Jeotgalibaca sp. A127 | reverse complement strand
TTGACCAACGGGCCGGAATAGAAAGATGAAACGGAGAAGGAGGGATTTGAACCCTCGCGCCGCTTTCGCGACCTACACCCTTAGCAGGGGCGCCTCTTCAGCCACTTGAGTACTTCCCCATAACCAAAATAAATGGGCCTAAATGGACTCGAACCATCGACCTCACGCTTATCAGGCGTGCGCTCTAACCAGCTGAGCTATAGGCCCATAAAAAAGCGGGTGAGGAGAATCGAACTCCCATCATCAGCTTGGAAGGCTGAGGTTTTACCACTAAACTACACCCGCAAATAATGTTATGGCTTGGGACGGAATCGAACCGCCGACACCTTGAGCTTCAATCAAGTGCTCTACCAACTGAGCTACCAAGCCTAATAAAGGGACACTGTGAGCTAAAGCTCAAGTGTTCCATGTTCGTAATGCCGCTAAAGCGTCAATGACCATGGCAATTGCGGGGACAGGACTCGAACCTGTGACCTCCGGGTTATGAGCCCGACGAGCTGCCAACTGCTCTACCCCGCGATAATAAATAATAAAATATTAAAAAAATAAAACAATAGCGGCGGAGGGAATCGAACCCACGACCTCCCGGGTATGAACCGGACGCTCTAGCCAGCTGAGCTACACCGCCAAAAAAATAAAAAATGGAGACTAGCGGGATCGAACCGCTGACCTCCTGCGTGCAAGGCAGGCGCTCTCCCAGCTGAGCTAAGCCCCCATATTTCAATCGGGAAGACAGGATTCGAACCTGCGACCCCTTGGTCCCAAACCAAGTGCTCTACCAAGCTGAGCTACTTCCCGATGATAAAAATGCAACCAGTAGGAGTCGAACCTACAACCGCCTGATTCGTAGTCAGGTACTCTATCCAGTTGAGCTATGGCTGCAAAATGTGAAAGCGGAAGACGGGGTTCGAACCCGCGACCCCCACCTTGGCAAGGTGGTGTTCTACCACTGAACTACTTCCGCAAAATGCCGGCTAAAGGACTTGAACCCTCGACCCTCTGATTACAAATCAGATGCTCTACCAACTGAGCTAAGCCGGCTTTTATGCGGGTGAAGGGACTTGAACCCCCACGCCTTGCGGCGCTAGATCCTAAATCTAGTGCGTCTGCCAATTCCGCCACACCCGCGTTTACTATTATGCAATTATAATAGAATGAGTCATGCAGGGCTCGAACCTGCGACCCTCTGATTAAAAGTCAGATGCTCTACCAACTGAGCTAATGACTCAAACAATCCATTGCGGACCTCGGTCCACACCATCCGGCCTGTTTGAGGGGCCTGGATAATGGAGGTTGACGGGATCGAACCGCCGACATCCTGCTTGTAAGGCAGACGCTCTCCCAGCTGAGCTAAACCTCCAAAATATTGCGCGGCAGCGTCCTACTCTCACAAAGGGAAACCCTTCACTACAATCGGCGCTAAGAAGCTTAACTTCTGTGTTCGGGATGGGAACAGGTGTGGCCTTCTCGCCATCGCCACCGCACATCTAT
>NZ_JBQPRC010000023.1:0-2875 GCF_052266745.1 Jeotgalibaca sp. A127 | reverse complement strand
GTTCCGTCCGTTCGACTTGCATGTATTAGGCACGCCGCCAGCGTTCGTCCTGAGCCAGGATCAAACTCTCATTAAAAGTGGGCTCTTGTACAGAAACCCTAATGTTTAAGTTGATTGCTCTTGTTTTGCTGACTTACTTGTGTTGCGACACTTGCGTGTCGGCTTAATGTGCATCCGTTGGGATGCCCTGCACGTTTGGTTCGTTCATTCTTTGTTCAGTTTTCAAAGGTCAATTCGTTATCACGTGTTACGTGATGTTTCGTTCGTGACAACTTCTTAATAATACCACCTGTGCAACTTAATGTCAACACTTTTTTGAAATTATTTTTTCAAATTGTTTTGGGTGATAAGTTATTGCCCATGTGACAACTTTTATATGATACTTCATATAAGTAACAATGTCAAGAAAAATAATCATTTATTTTTTCAACAAGTTGACGCACTAATAACGACTTTTATATCCTATCACCCACAACAATTTTTAGCAAGTACTTTTTAAAAATTATGGTAACTGGAAACCACCCGATCGATATAGCTCATACCACTCTTCTCGAGATAGGCGGAGACTTGAAGCTTGCGTACTCGAAACTATTCTTCCAGGATTCATGCTTCCAATAATCGGTTGCATGTTAGCCGGGTGTCTCAATAACCATGCTATCGCAATTGCTTCACGGCTAACATTATATTCCTCTGCCAACCTATAAAGGACTTTATTTAACTGTTCATAATCCGAATGGTCGAATAATATGCCCTGCTTATCATTTCCTGCCTGGAAAGGAGACCAAGGCTGAATCGTAATATCATTTAAGCGGCAGTAATCTAAAATTGACCCATCCCGATCAATAGATAGTTCATTAGAGCGATTCACATTAAACCCAGCATCAATCATCGGATGATGGCTGACACTCATTTGAAGCTGATTAAAAACTAACGGCTGCCGAACATTTTTTTTCAACAATTCAATTTGCATAGGATTATGATTACTTACCCCAAAGAATCGTACTTTTCCTTGTCGTTCCAATTGCTCAAATGCTTCCGCTACTTCCTCTGGTTCAACCAAGGTATCCGGGCGATGTAATAATAGAGCATCTAAGTAGTCGGTTTTTAGGCGAGTTAAACTGCCTTCTACCGATTGGATGATATGTTCTTTGGAGAAGTCATACATTTTCCCAGGTATAATCCCTGTTTTGGATTGAATATAAACTGAATCTCGGGAAGTATCCAGTTCAGAAAATGCTTCGCCAAAAATCCGTTCTGATTCTCCTCCACCATAGATATCCGCATGGTCAAAATAATTGATGCCGCTATCTAATGCTGTCTCAATAACCCGTTCGGCTTCCTCATTTGACAGGCTGTTCATTCGCATGATTCCTAGTGCTATTTCTGAAACCTCTAAATCTGTCTGTGCTATATTTATTTTTCTCATTTTCGCCCTCCCTTGTAAACGCTTCACTTTTAAAAGTATACCATATCCCTCAAGATAATGTATAATAATATGTAAAAAAAATTGGGAGGAAATAACATGTGGTATGGTAATCTCTTCAATGAATTAGAAGCTTTACAAAACCCTGAAAGAGCAATTCCAATGGCGGCATATATGCGTAACCAGTTCCCTTTTTTAGGAATAGCCGCAGACCCACGTAAGAGTGTTGCTAAATCTTATTTTTTAATTGCCAAAAAAAACAAAATCATTGACTTTGATTTTGTGGAGGCATGTTTTCAAAAAGAGGAACGGGAGTTTCATTTGATGGGAGTAGATTATCTACTCGCCATCCAAGACATACTTACTCCAGATCATCTTCATTTAGTTAAGAAATATATTTTGACTAAGTCTTGGTGGGATACTGTTGATGGTTTAGATGGGGTTATTGGAAAAATGAGTTTAAAATTTCCTGAAGTGAAAAAAATGATGCTGGAATGGAGCCAAGCAGATAATTTTTGGTTACGCAGAGTCGCAATTGACCATCAACTTCTTTTTAAAACAAAAACTGATGAGAAACTGTTAGCTGAAATTATTATCAATAATTTGGGGCAAAAAGAGTTTTTTATTAATAAGGCGATTGGCTGGGCACTTAGGGATTACAGTAAAACGAACCCTGAATGGGTGCGAACCTTTATAGAACAGTACCATAATGAAATGGCACCTTTGAGTATTCGTGAAGGCAAGAAATACCTTTAGATAAACTGTCAGTCAATATCGGCTCTATCATTTATGGTGTTAGTAGATATTCTTCTCAGAAATCTCGTAGGACGGCGTGGTCGTGTCAAGGATGTCATGCGAAAAATAGGGACCACTTGCGTTTCAGCGTCTACGTTCCCTTCGAGGCTTGCAAATCGGGAGACTACAGGCTCAGGGCGGTAGTACACGCCAACACTAATCCAACGTATAGAGCGAAGAGCATTTCCTTCACCAATACCAAATAACCAAGAAGCGTAACATCCATCAAGTTTTCCTCGGAAAATGCTGCTGATTAATTATAATTTTTAAGACAACAAAAAAGTCATGCAGACTGCTACTATAAGCAATTTACATGACTTTTATCATTTATTCTAATGTAGAGTACTCACATTCACTTCAAGCCACCTGTCGGAATCGAACCGACGACCTCCACCTTACCATGGTGGCGCTCTACCGACTGAGCTAAGACGGCAAGGAAAATAAAAAAACTCCGCAAGTAGGACTCGAACCTACGACATCTTGATTAACAGTCAAGCGCTACTACCAACTGAGCTATTGCGGAATAATGTTGTTGCGCGGCAGCGTCCTACTCTCACAAAGGGAAACCCTTCACTACAATCGGCGCTAAGAAGCTTAACTTCTGTGTTCGGGATGGGAACAGGTGTGGCCTTCTCGCCATCGCCACCGCACAACTAT
>NZ_JBQPRC010000022.1:0-3559 GCF_052266745.1 Jeotgalibaca sp. A127 | reverse complement strand
ATCGGTTGCAAACAAGCGAAATAACATCCCACGAAAATCCTTGGCATACCAGACGCCACTGGAAGTATTTTTGAGTTACCTAGACGAATCTACTTTGTCTAGCTTAAATTGACAAATCAAACTATTTTAAAAATAAATGGACTTCCTGTGTCTAATTTAATCTATAATAAGAATCAAAATTTAAGTGACAGCAGAATTAGTCCTAGGTTGAAAGTATAATATCGGTTAGTCTTTTTACTTTGAGGTAAAACATTGTTTCGTGCCTCCTGAATGAAAATTGATAAATATATTTGTTTCGATTTATAGATATATTCTTAATTAATTTCCATGAGTTAATATACAAATAACGCCAAACAAATATATTCTCAATGAATGTATATTTATTTCTAATATATTCATCATAATACCATTAATAAACCAAAATTTGCACCATATTATGCAATTATTGCAATTATTTGTATAAAGCAACTATGATTGCGTTTTCTTTAATATCTTTAGTGAAATCCTTATTATTAAAGTGGCTTGTCTAGTCAAATAAAGTGGTATTTCATTTCTAATTGAAGTTTTATTATGTCTTCTTTCAGACTAACTATCCCACTGATTAAGTTACCTTTATCGCAGAACTAATTAGACTCTTTACCAGGGTTCCATTAATCTATAAAATAACAGTAGGAGGTGACACATGGCTAACACTTTTCAGAATTTCTTAGATGGAACAATCCATGACCATAGACATCTGGAAACAGTCTACGAACGAATAGACTATTTGATGCTTTTTAAAGAAAGTATTGCCACTCATAATGCTGAGAAGGCAAAAGAAGCATTGAAGGAATTTTACCAATATATCGATTTAGATCACCAAAATTATGTTCCACCAGAAGACTTATTAGCTGCGGCAATTGGTCGTACACAATTTTTCCATGGACTCGTTTATGCATTATTATTAGATCGTTTGGCTCCCTCTGTGTTTGCCTATTCACTCTCTTTAGTTCACATTGAGACGATTAATGCCATGAAAAGACCAGAAGATGCTTTTATTATCACTTGTAGAATGATTGATACGTATTGCGACTATGTAAATTCACTAGACAACATCAAAACCAGCGAATTTTCAGCTAAAGTGCTTACGTTAATAGATATGAACATAAAAAATGAATTAACCACCCGTATTTTAGCCGAGCATATCCATTTACATCCCGATACGTTGCAGAAGAAATTCAAAGCTGAAACTGGTAGGAATATTACCGAAGTTATCAACGAACGACGCGTTGAATTAAGTAAGGTATATTTACGAAGTTCGAAATACTCTATTACAGATATTTCTTACGAGGTGGGTTTCTCTGATGCTAGTTATTTCGTTAAAGTATTTAAAAAGTTTACAGGCATAACGCCAGGCCAGTTTCGTACTCAAAAATAGAAGACCTGACATATTATAGTCGGGTCTTCTATTTCCTTAGGCATCACATTTATACCATAGTTCTATTCCGTTTTGACGAATGACTTCACCTTTGCGGAAGCCAATTTCTTCATAGTTTCCTTTCAATGTTCCATCCAAAATACCTGTTGCTAGTTCGAGGTAGTCTTTTACTACTGCCTTATCCATCGTTGGGTTTTCGTGGCCCACTAAAAGTGTGTCATAGGCATCACTCACGTCCCACAACTTTTGAATGGATTTTTGATAAATTTCTAAATCCTTACGATTACCACCTTCTTTGTTAAAAATGATAATACTATCATTAATTGTGTCTCCACTAAACAGTAGACGATTCGTGCGATCGAGATAAGAGACATGTCCAGGTGAATGGCCCGGTGTTTCAAAAACTTCCAGAACACGATTCCCGAGATCAATAGTGTCTCCTTCTTTAATCGGTTTGTATGGGAACAAAGACAGGTCTTTTTCTTCCGGTAATTGTTCCAGTAATGCTTCCACATGCCCTTCGCCTGGAAAACGGATTGGCGTTCGTGTTTCAATGTACCATTTCCTCATAGCCACACTTGGGTAATGTTCGCGGTAGAGATGGTCATCATCTGGGTGCATATATGCTTCCTCGAAAGCGTACATACCGCCTAAGTGGTCCAGATGTCCGTGTGTCAACAATACTTTGATAGGTTTATCAGTGATTTTCCTCACATCATCGATGATAGTACCGATACCAGCTCCCGTATCTATGAGAGCAGCATACTCATCCCCGACGGCCACATAGTAATTGTCTAGAAAATAGTCGCTAATATTCCAAGTATTCTCATTAAGTTGTGTTATTTTTTTTGCGATTTTCGGTTTAGTATCTATTACCAATTTCACTCATCCTTTCCCTATTACAAACTGTTTACCTCTTTAGATATCTTTTGCATTTCTACATCGGTCATATTGTAAATAAAGTGGAAACAGAAGAAAATTAGTACTGCTCCGATAACAGGTAAAATACCACCCATAAATTTGATTGCGGTTGCGACTCCAGTTGTTTGTGCCGCTCCAAGAGCCACATCATACCCAACTGCATCCAATAACAACGCAATCATCGATGTTGAGAAACTCGAAACCAAGAACACTAAAAATGTGATTGTTGCATAAATGGTTCCATCATTCCGTTCTTTTGTTAAGTAAGCTTGGTAATCGACCGCATCAGCAATTAAAGACCAAATGAGTAGGCTAAAGAAGCCAACGAAAAATTGTCCTAGCAATTGGAAGAAAATGTATTGCGTAGATGAAACTGGGAAAAGGGCATTAACTGAAAATGAGGCTGCTGCTAGAAGAGCTGGCCAAGTCACTAAGTTCTTTTTACCAAAACGGTTAATCATCGGTTTAACAAAAATCATCGCAACCAATGTCGGAATTAGTGTCGCTAACCCTAGTGCAGCAAGTTGCTCTGTGGCACGATAATGGCTCATGAATACATATTGGTTCATGATTCCTGTTGTTTGGATAAAGAATTTAGTGATGATGTAGGCTGAAATAACTGCAACCATCGGACGGTTTTTAACAAAAGTTTTCATAACTTTGAAATAATTGATACTCTTTTGCTCATCAGTCTTGTCCGGAATAATTACCCGTTCACTAACTAAAACATGGGTCAAGAGCAGGCAGACTGCAGTAAAGACTGAAAGAATAATTCCTAATAATACAAAACGATTAGCAACAGGATTATCCATTTGATCGAATAGGATTAATGGTGCAAGGGAAGTAACAATAACATTGGCCATAACTGAACCAATACTTCTGAAGTTTGATAAATCCGTTCTGCCTTTCATATCAGAGGTAATCGAATTTAACATTGCTCCGTAGGTTCTAGAATATTAAGTGTTGATGGCCCATGGCCCTTTTGTGAAAATACAAAGAGACAAATGAATTTTTCCGTTAAAATGAAGGAATCGAGTCTTTATGTTAGGGAGGAAATTCATTTGTCTCATAAACATTCTATATTAAATCTGCTGGTAATAAAAGATAAAAATATTAAAGTGACGGATAAGGATTGGCTGAAGGAAGAAGTTAGAAATGGCCTGCATTGCAAAATCATCTCCGCCAAGCTGACCTATACACCAGAGGCTTGTAAGTGCTGTG
>NZ_JBQPRC010000021.1:0-5889 GCF_052266745.1 Jeotgalibaca sp. A127 | reverse complement strand
TTTGCAGGTTCTATTCTGTTTCTACTAGTCTAGCAATAAACTTGATGTTCCATCCAGTTTGATATACAAAAAGACCCTATAAAGGGTCTCTTTTTTAAAGAGTCCACTTTATAGGGTCCATTTTACTGAGAGCGGGTCGTTTTTTTTATTTTGTCTTACGATCAATATCCAGTTCTGTTTCATATACGCGTACTGGTTTACTGAACAAGTACTCACCATTACGGACAGAAGCTAAACATTCAACGCGGCGACGTTGTGCCTCAAAGGCATTTGGTGCATCCAGGACGATAAAGTTTGCTGGTTTGCCTTCATCCAAACCGTATACGTCTTCTAGTTGCATCAATTTTGCGCCATTATAAGTTACCAAATCGAAGTTACGTGGGAAGTCTTCTTCACGCATCAATTGTGTGGCATGAATACCGTTGTCCAAAATATTCATCATGTTTCCTGAACCAGCAGGGTACCACAAGTCAACGATGGAGTCTTGACCGAATGCCACGTTGATATCATTATCAACGAATTCTTTTACGCGTGTCAGACCACGACGTTTTGGATACGTGTCTTGGCGACCTTGTAAGAATAAGTTTTCAGTTGGACAAGCTACGAAGTTAAGACCAGATTGACGGAACAAGCCCATCATCCGGAAAGCGTAGGAGTCATTGTCTGAGCCAAATGAAGTCGTATGCGAAGCAGTGGTTGACTTGCCGTAACCTTGTTTCATCGCTTCCGCGTTCAGCATTTCCAGGAAACGTGCTTGGTCATCATCGGTTTCGTCACAGTGTACATCAATCAATTTATTGTACTTGATAGCTAGGCGAACGATTTCCTTGACGGATGCATTTCCGTCTTCTTGGCTCCATTCGTTATGCGGAATACCACCCACACAGTCAGCACCCAATTGCAATGCTTCTTCTACCAAATCACGGCCTGTTTTACCTTCTTCGTTATAAGAGAACATACCGTTTTGTGGGAATGCCACTACTTGGATCGTAATGTTATCTTTTAATTCGTCACGCACTTCAATCGCTGCTTTAATACCAGTTAGGTTTGGATCCGTACAGTCAGTTTGCGCACGGATGTATTGTGTCCCGTATGAAGCCACGTCTTTAACAGCTTGACGGATACGCTCTTTCATTTCTTCTTTAGTGGTGCCTTTTTTGTAGTCATTCCACAAATCAATGGCTTCAAATAAAGTCCCTGATTCATTTTTGATTTCGTCATCTTGACCTGTGAAGTAGTAGTCGAGATGCAAGTGGGAATCCACGTAAGGCGGTAGAACAAAGCGCCCTTGCAAGTCGATGATTTCGTCTGCCTCACCTAAGTCTTTGCCGATGGCTGCAAACTTTCCATCTTTCACTAAAATTTCTGATGCGCCATCATGTTTGTAGATGGTGGCATTGATGAATTTTTTATTCAATCCATATAACCTCCTAAATTAATCTATATCCACTCTACTACCTTTAAGGGAATATTGCAAACCCGATGAAAAATAATATATATGTTGAAATAACCCGTTATATTTATTGTTTTGATTTTGTTTCAAAATGTTGATATGATGGAATGCAGTATCTAATCACAAATCTGTAGGAGGAATTATTTTCATGCAACAAACACACAAACATGGCTTTTCTTGGCCGGTATTTATTTTAATGGGTAGTATCACATTTATGGCTATTTTATCTGAGTTAATGCCTTCAGGTGTATTGCCTGAAATGGCTGCTGGTTTCGGCATCACCGAAGCACAAGCGGGTGGCTTTGTCGGGCAATATGCCATCGCCAGTGCCATCTTTGGGATTCCAATTGTTTCGGCAACAGTTGAATGGGACCGGAAACGACTATTGATGATTCTGTTGGCGGGGTTTGCCGCTGCGAACCTGGTCGTAGGTTTCACTTCCAATTACTGGCTGGCGGTGGGGGCGCGGGTTGTCGGTGGTATTTGTGCGGGGGCGTTATGGCCGATGATTTCCGCTTACGGGATGAGTTTGGTTGCCCCACACGAATATGGCAAGGCAGTGGCGGTAATCATGGCAGGGACTACGCTCGGAATGAGTCTCGGTTTGCCCATCATGACGATGATTGGGACCGCTTTTGGTTTTCATACTGAATTTGTTGTCATGGGAATTTTCGTTTTGATCATCGGCATATTGTGTCAGATTTATTTGCCTCATGTTGTGGGCGAGAAACGTTCCAAATCCAATTCCCCCTTTACTATGTTGAAAAACAAAGGGGTGTTACTGGTGATTTTGCTAACCATTCTGGCAGTGGTGGCGAACTACGGGGTTTACACCTATATCACAAACCTGGTAAGTGACATGAATTATCCGGGCATCGGCTTGGCACAAATCTTGTTTGGTATTGGCTCAATCCTATCGGTCTTGATTGCCGGCCGCTTCATCGACCGCCACTTACAAGCGGTTTGTATTGGCATGTTGGCGTCGGCAGGCGTTGCAATGGCATTGTTCTATTGGACAGACTTGACCGTTCTGCATCATTTTTCCTTTATCCTCTGGGGCATTGGGTTTGGTGCCTTGGTGACACTTTTCCAAACAGCCGTCACCCGTCAAGTAACTAGCGGGACTGCTATTGCGACCTCCTTACAATCAGCTGCTTTTAACTTTTCCATCATGATCGGTAGCACGGTAGGTGGGTGGTTGTTGGCAAACGGGTCATCTGCACCGATTGTAATGATGGCGATGGTTTTGTTGGTGGTTGGGATTGTGGTATCAGTTTTTGCGAAGCGGGCGCTGGCTTAGACTTATCAACTTGATTAAGAACTAATATAGTAGAATAATAAAACCATTTGAGCTGCCTAGAAACACTGAAATGGTTTTATTATGTGTTATTAAACCATTTTGCAAAATTTCAGCAGTCGAAATGGTTTAATTATTGTTTTTTGAACCATTTTCAGTCCATTTAGAGAGCGAAATGGTTTAATCATCTTCAAAGTCTGAATCAGACACATCCCATGCGTTAAGACCATCTTCTTAGGTGGTCTTTTTTGTCGTGCAAATTGTTGGTATAATACAGTTTATAATGAGGTGTGTGACAAATATACTTTACTAACTCCTATTTTGGTATAGGGTTGATGCGTTATAAATTAAAATACAATTAGGGGTGTAGCGGAGTGAATAGAGAAGAGAAAATTTCGGTGTTGCAAGATGTTATCAAAATAAAATCAGAGAACAACAATGAAACGGCAGTTGCAGAATATTTCCAACGTTTATTGGCTGAGTATGGCATTGAATCTAAGCTAATTGAATATGTTCCCGGAAGAAGTAATTTAGTCGCTGAAATCAAAGGTACCCAATCTGGGAAAGTCCTTGCCTACAGTGGTCACATGGATGTAGTAGCGGCTGGTGATTTGAAAGAGTGGACTTACGATCCTTATGGTGCAGAAATTGTGGATGGCAAAATGTATGGTCGCGGCACGACGGATATGAAGGCCGGACTTACCGCTATGGTGCTTGCATTGATTGAGTTAAAAGAATCGGGAAAAGATTTCAGTGGCACGTTACGTCTGGTTGCTTCTGTTGGTGAGGAAATCGGGATGTATGGTTCTAAACAATTAACAGATGAAGGCTATTTGGATGATATCGATGCGATGATTATTGGTGAACCGTCTGGTAAAGATGGCATCATCACTGCCCACAAAGGGTCTGTTCAATATGAAGTTATTTCTCACGGCCGTGCAGCCCATAGTTCCATACCAGAAAAAGGTATCAACGCATTGATGCAGATGAATGCGTTCATTACCAAAGCGGATGCGAAGTTCGAAGCGGCAGGAAAAACAGCCAACAATGAAAAGTTGGGCCGGATGTTGAATGTCTTTACCGTCATCGAAGGTGGGACTCAGATCAACAGTGTGCCGGAACAAACAATCCTGAAAGCCAATGCCCGTACTATTCCGGAATGTGACAACCAAGTGGTACTGGATATTTTAAATTCCACGATTGAAGAAATAAATGCAACGATTAATGGACGCTTGGAATTAAATGTGTTACAAAATAATATGGCCGTTGAACGTTCGGATGAATCAGCGTTGGTCCAATCCATCCGTAAAGTAACGGGTCGGGATCTACCCGCAGTTGGCTTAGGCGGGGCAACGGATGCATCCAACTTCTGCCGCGTCGAGAAAAAATTTGATTTGGCTATTTTTGGACCTGGTGAAACGGCACTAGCCCATACCGTTGATGAATACGTGGAAGTTGACGACTATCTCTATTTCTGTGATTTGTTTGTTGACGTGGCAAAAGATTATTTAATGTAATGAGGAGTGAGTAATGTGAATTATCTAGAAATAGCCAATGGGCCAATTGTCTTTCTGCTTTGTGCTTTAATAATTGGTGTAGTTGCTATCCAAGCGTTTATTTTTGTTATGGTTGCTTGGCGCAGGGGTCAGGAAATTGGCTTGTCCAAGCAGGTCATGCGCCGTACGATGACCAATAGTGCCATCTTTTCAATTGTCCCTTCCTTGCCGATTATTGTGATGATGTTGGCTCTCTCGCAAGCGCTAGGAAGATATTTTCCTTGGCTGCGTTTGTCGGTTGTTGGTTCGGCCGCTTATGAAGGGATGGCAGCTGATTTGGCAGCCCAAAGCATGGGGTTGAAAGGCTTCACAGATCCGAACATGACTCCAAGAAACTTTGTGATCATCATGTTTGTAATGACGATAGGGATTATTTGGGGAATTGTCTTCAACATTCTCTTCATGAGCCGTTTGGATAAATTTTCAAAGAGTCGAAAAGAAAAAGTTGCCGGTGGATTTATCACCGTCTTCTCCAGTGCATTGTTTGTTGCGCTGCTTGTTACTTTATCAGTCCCTTATGTCGCAAACGTCCAGAATATCGAAGCAATCATCGCTTTTGTTAGTTCAGGAATTGTGGTCATGATGTTGAACAGAGTGGCCGAAGTGACAAATCTGCGAGGGTTAAGTGATTTTTCCTTGCCGATTGCTTTAATCGTGGGAATGGCGACAGTCATTCTCTATGTTCAATTGGTCTGAGGGGGTGAAGGGAAATGAACGAAAAAAATGAATTATTTAGCAGACGTATAAACCGTCTGGGACGATTGACGAGTATGATTGCCTTGTTCTTTATGTTGCTTGTCCCTTTTGGAACGGCTTATTATTATGGAACGGATTTCAAATTCAGTGAAGTGTTTGCGGCATCCATCGGCTTGATTGCGACATTCCTGCCGACAGCAGTGGTAGAGAACATTTCCTACTATCCTGTATTTGGCGCGGGGGCCATGTACTTGAGTTCCATTACGGGTAACATTTTGAATATGAAATTGCCTGCCGTTGTTTCAGGCCACAAAATTGCAAACGTGGAGCCAGGTTCGGATAAAGGGGATGTCATTGCCATCATTAGTGTTGGTATATCCTCTTTGGTAACAATTGCAATCTTGATTTTGGGCAATTTCGTGGTCGGAGAAATCCTGGCACCACTGTTAAGTAATCCCGTGTTAAAGCCGGGATTTGATAATATTACACCTGCTTTACTGGGCGCGATTACACTTCCACAGCTGTTTAAAGCGAAAAAGCTCACAATTACGCCAATCATCATCGCATTAGGAGCCTACTTATTCATCGGCCCAGAAAATTTCGGTGCCGTTCAAAGTTATGTATTGATTTCGGTTATGGCCTTGTCTGTTGGGGTCGCCTACTTGCTGCATAAGCGTGGGTTGTTGGATTCGTAATATAGAAATAGAGCTGTTTATCCTTGTACATCAACCAAAGTGTACAAAGATGGACAGCTATTTTTTAGGCTCTATAATATTTGGTGTTGGTGAATCATTTTGATTCACTGGCACCATTTTTGTTTTTAAATGCAAAAAGGCCAGTGAACCCCTATAATTTAGTTACCACACAAAACAACAGGAGGACTCACA
>NZ_JBQPRC010000020.1:0-11959 GCF_052266745.1 Jeotgalibaca sp. A127 | reverse complement strand
TTTGCAGGTTCTATTCTGTTTCTACCAGTCTAGCAATAAACTTGATGTTCCATCCAGTTTGATATACAAAAAGACCCTATAAAGGGTCTCTTTTTTAAAGAGTCCACTTTATAGGGTCCATTTTATATCATGGTCCTCGCTTTTTTTGTTATTCTTCTTTAATTCCTTCAGCAATTAATACGCTATTCCTAAGTGCATAAAGCGAGCCACCTAACATGGCACAACCGGAAAATAGCATGAGCCAGGAAATCGGGACGCGATCAGCCAGTGGACCGAATACAAGCATTCCAAGCGGCATGGTGATGGTAGAAATCATGGTTTGGACACCGAAGACGCGGCCCAGAAAAGCATCCTCCACTTTCTCTTGCATCAATACCATGCTGGGTGCGTTGAGCATAGGGACGACCAAACCGATAATCCCCATCATGGTCATGTATATCCAAAAATCGGGAATAACTCCCATTCCAAGCGTACAAACCGCCATAACGATGACGCTCCCGATAATAGTATGCATACGATTCTTAAAACCAGACCAGGCCGCAATAATTGCGCCGCCTACTATCATCCCACTGGAAAAAGTCACTTCCAGTGCCGATAAGCGCCAGACATCATTACCAAAGGTCCGTGTTACCTGCAAAGGAGAAAGGAAAGCCGGGGGCACGAACATAATAAAAATAAAAGCATAGTAGATGAACAAATTGCGGATAAAAACATGGTCACGGATATATATAAAGCCTGCTTTCATTTCATCCAGGTAACGGCTCTCCATTCCGAGCGGTTCTTTTTCGGGAGTAGCGACTCGCAGGAAAAACACGACAATAATGATTGCCAAGACAGCTGTTATAACATCAATCATGAAAATTTGCGCCAACGAAAAATAATTGAGCAACAATGCGCTAATCATCGGTGAAATCAAGGTTACCATTGCTTGAATGGTCCCGTTCAAGCCGTTCACCCGCATCAACTTATCCTTGGAAACGATTTGCGGGATAATCGCACTTACGGCTGGCATCTGAATTCCGCTACCAAAAGCACGAACCGATGAGGCCACCAACAAAACCCAGATGGAGTCGTAGCCGCTGGCAAAAAGGAAGACGAGAAATAATGTCGAAAGCGCAATGAATGCATCAGAGAGGGCAATAAGGTTTTTACGGTTATAACGATCGGCCCAAACACCGGCAAAAGGGGAAATGAAAAAGGTGGGTAAAAAACCAAAAATTACAGCCAAGGTCATGACAAACCCTGATTGGGTTGTCAGCGTCAGGTGCCAGGTAATGGCATATTGGACAATAGAGGAGCCGATTAACGATACCGTTTGGCTACTTAAAAATAAAATGATATTTCGTTTCCATTGTGAAAATTGATCTCTATCCATACGTGCTCCTCCTTCCTGAATGGAAGTCGTCCTCTTTTTCACTCTTGTTCGACTGGCTCCCCCGCTTCAATCACGACTTTATCGCGGAAAGCCAGCAACGCCACTATAATCATCACGAGCCCGGTAAAAACCAAGATATCTGTAATCGCAAGGCGGTCGGCCAAGGGACCAAAAATAGCCATTCCGATGGGAATCACGAGATTCCCGAACATGGTAGCCACGCCGAAAACCCGACCGAGATAAGCTTCCGATACTTTTTCTTGCAGGAGCACCATACTTGGTGTACTTAAAAGAGGGACCACAAGTCCCACAACACCCATCAGGCTGATAAAAAACCAGAAATTTTGAACGAGACCCATGGATACACCACTCAAACCAATCATAAAGGCCGAGAATAAAACGGAGTGCATCCGATTGCGAAAGCCTCCACTAACGATGACCACCCCACCGCCAATAATCATACCTGCTGAAAAGGCAATTTGGAGGGTCGATAAACGCCATACCTCGTCACCGAAGACGCGCGCAACATGCAAAGGAGATAAAAAATTGATTGGTACAAACATCAAGAAGGCAAAGGCATAATAACCAAAAAGTTTACGAATAACTACATGATCACGGATGTAGGTAAAGCCGCTCTTTAAATCCTCGATATAGTAGGTCGTTGGTACTTCCCTTGCCTTTTTATGGACGGGAATTTTAATAAAAAATCCAACAATAATAATCGCAATCAGAGCAGTGATAACATCAATCATAAAAATAGTCGCCAATGGTAAATAATTCAATAAAAACCCACTTATCATAGGCGAGAATAAATTACCCATGGAATTAATGGTTCCGTTCAACCCATTGATGCGCATTAACTTTTTTTCCGGTACAAGTTGGGGGAAAACCGCGCTAACTGCGGGAGATTGGATGCCTGAACCAAAAGCCCGAATGGATGAAATGATTAATAAAACCCAAATAGAATCATAGCCCCTATAAAACAGGATAGCCAGAATCAACGTTGCGATTGCGATGAAACCATCTGCCATGACAATAACTTTCTTGCGGTTAAAGCGATCCGCCCAGACTCCGGCAAACGGCGCTATAAATACAGTAGGTAAAAAACCAAAAATAACGGCCAAGGTGAGTATGAATCCTGATTTTGCCGTCAGGGTTAAATGCCAGGTGATGGCATATTGCACAATCGTTGAGCCAATCAAGGAAATGGTTTGGCTGAAGAGAAACAAACTGATATCCCTTTGCCACTGTGCTTCATAGTATTTGGACATGGTTTCACCTCCTAGCCCTATTTTACCACGCTTCCTTGCCAACCCGTATTACTTCGCAACTTTTAAAATCGTGGTATACTGTTACCAATTAGAATTAAAAGGATTGAAAGATATGACAAGAGAAGAAATCATCAGTAAACTTGCCCTTCTGCCGGATTTACCAGGTTGTTATATCATGAGGAATGTTGATAACGAAATCATCTATATCGGGAAAGCAAAAAATTTACGCAATCGCGTAAAATCCTATTTCCAACAGAAACACGAAGGAAAAACGGCTTTGCTCGTGGCTGATATTGATCATTTTGAATTTATCGTGACGAAGACCAACAAAGAATCTTTGTTACTGGAAATCAGTCTCATCAAACAATACCAACCAAAATATAATATTAAACTGAAACAAGGGACGATGTACCCTTATTTAAAAGTGACCAATGAAAAAGACCCGCAGCTTATCATCACTTCCACGGTGGAGGATGATGGCGGCATTTATTTTGGCCCTTACCCGCACGTTTACGCAGCGACCGAAACGCAACAATTTATTCAAAAAGTCTATCCTTTGCGTAAATGCGCCCGTAATGCGAAGCGGGCTTGTTTGTATTACTCGATGGGTCAATGTATTGGGTGCTGTGACCATGAGATTTCTAAAGAGGAATATGCTGCGCAAATTCAGAGGATTTCCCGTTTTCTGAATGGCGAAGTAAAAGAAATCAAATTGAACTTGGTCGATAAAATGCACAAAGCTGCAGAACGTATGGATTTTGAACAAGCTGCCGATTATCGTGATCAAATTCGTTATATTGAAACAACCGTTGAAAAACAGACGATTATGTCTCGCGACTATACAAACCGAGATGTTTTTGCTTATCATATGGATAAAGGTTGGTTGTCGATTCAAGTGTTCTTGTTGCGACAGTCAACAGTCATCAAAAGGGAGGCTGCCCTTTTCCCATGTTATGGGACACCTGAGGACGAGCTCCTGTCATTTATCATGCAGTTTTATCAAGAGCAAAATCATATTTTACCTAAAGAAATTTTGGTCCCCGAAGGTGTCGATACAGAATTGTTGGCGGAAACTTTGGAAACAGTTGTACGCGTTCCGAAGCGTGGTAACAAAAAAAGTATTCTTGATTTGGCAACCACTAACAGTGAATTGGCATTAAACGAGAAGTTTCTATTGATTGAGCGCTCTAATCATAAGACTGTTGGTGCCATTCAAGAGTTGTCAGAAGCGCTTGGAAATGAGTATATAGAGACTATTGAAGCCTTTGACCACTCGAACATCCAAGGAACAAACCCGGTATCTGCCATGGTCGTATATAAAGATGGTAAGCCCGATCGAAAAGCATACCGGAAGTATAAAATTAAGACAGTCGAAGGAAGCAACGAGTTTGCGACGACACAAGAAGTTATCCGTCGTCGGTATACGCGCTTACTGCGGGAACAAAGACCCCTGCCTGATTTAATTTTGATGGATGGTGGTAAAGTTCAAGTTCGTGCTGCAAAAGAAGTTTTGGAAGATGAATTGGGACTGGATATCCCGGTTGCCGGAATGGTAAAAGACAACAAACATAGAACGGCTTCTTTGTTGTACAATGATGAAATTGTGGAACTCGACCCACGTAGCCAAGCTTTCCACCTTGTCCAAAGAGTCCAGGAAGAAGTTCACCGTTTTGCGATTACTTTCCACCGTCAAGTACGTGGCAAGAACAGTTTCTCTTCGCAACTTGATCAAATTGACGGTGTCGGTCCAAAAACCCGCAGCAAGGTGATGAAGCATTTTAAAACAATGAAAAATATGCGTGAAGCGGATATAGAAGAGTTCAAAAAGCTTGGCATCCCTGTGAAAGTTGCTGAAAATATCCAAGCTGCCTTCAATGAGTGAGTGCCGAATAAGTAACCGCGTGGTATACTTAGTTCACACTATTTAGGTTGTAACAAAGGAGGAAAAAAGATGAGATTAATCGTTGATAGTGCTTGTGATTTATCTTTATCTTATTTAGAAGAACACAATGTCATTGTGGCTCCCCTATCCGTTATCGTAGATGATAAAGAATATGTAGATATGATAGAGATCAGTAACGCACAAATTTATGCATTAATAAAAGAAGGTAAACATCCCCGCACCAGCCAGGTGCCATTAGAAAAATTCGACTCCGTATTCCGTAAGTTAGCGGCTGAAGGTGAAAGTGCTATTTATATTGCGCTATCATCAGAGCTATCAGGAACTTATCAAGCTGCGGTTTTAGCAGAATCGCACGTAAAAGAAGACTATCCAGATTTCGATTTACGCATCGTTGATTCCCGTCATGCTTCTTTAGGAATTGCCATCATGGTCCGTGAAGCAGTCCAAATGATAGAAGATGGTTTTGAGGTAGAGGAAATTTGTGAACGCCTAACGTTCATGTCGCACAATGTCACTTCCATTTTTACTGTTGAAGATTTGAACTATTTGGCTGAGGGTGGCCGTCTCTCTAAATCAAGCGCGTTCCTTGGCGGTTTATTGAACATTCATCCCCTATTGGAAGTCATCGACGGTAAATTAGAAGCAAAAGAAAAATTCCGAGGTCGCAAGCGGGTGCTTAATCGAATGTATGAGCGCCTGAGTGAGGCAACAGATATAGATGAGCAAACTGTTTTAATCGTTCATACGAATGATGCTGAAACAGTGAATGAAATGAAAGAGCATATCCAAGCCCAGTTTGGGCCAAAAGAGGTGCTTGACTATCCAGTGGGTGCCGTAATTTCTGCTCATACTGGTATAGGGACACTCGGTTTGTTCTTCATGAATAAATATAAATAACAAATAAGCGTTGCTTGCACCTGAGATAATGAGGTGCAAGCGACGCTTTTATTTTGTTGGGAATGGCACAACGTTGCCTCCAAATGGTTTATCCGGGAAAATAGGTCCTCTTTTTTTGCGTAATAAAACCGATATTTTCGCTTCTTCTTCATCCAGGTCTTCACTTTCGAAACGGGCAAAGAGGACTTCGTCATTATCGATCAACGTTGCTAAAATACGATTATCCGTGCGCGGGATATAGCCCAGCATATAACCGTCTTCCAGTGTAACAGCAATAGCTTTGGGATCGAATTCATTGCTCGGTTCCCTAACCAGTTGCAAAACTTTTCCTTTGATGACAACTTCTTCGGCAATTGTTAAATCCCGAAATCGTGTGCCAACAATTTTTGTATCCAATATCACTGCGTCAGATGTGGTTTCATTTTCGATTACATTTGAAACAGGTAGATATTTGACTTCTTTTTCCGGTCCTATTTCCATATGCAACAACTTATAGACAATTCGACTATTCTTTCTGTTCTCTTCTTCTTCACGCAGTGTTTCCAACGCTGTCAGAACGGTATCATCATCCTCCCACTCATCGGCATACTTGCGTAAAACCAATAAGGCCATACGACGGAGTTTCGGTTGATAGTATCCCAATATTTTGATACACCACTCGATATCAAAGAAATCCTGTTCAAGCATATTTTTCAAAAGTGCTTCCAACCACATGTTCACTTTAACCAGATCACTGGATTGGGGTTCTGAATTTTCCACAAAAAGTAACGGCAATTCAAATAATTGCTCACTCAGTAAAGCGAAGAGGTAATCACTCGCTTCCTGAAAGTATTTTTCCGGATAGTGAACCAGAAAGAAATCAAGTAAATTTAAGCCCAATGGATTACGTGCCAGCATTGTCGAGAACACATGAAAATCCGGTTTCATTTCCAAAAATTGCAACGTATTTACAATCAGGTAGTCGGTTTCATTTGGGTTAATCATTTCCTTCATCACGGTATGTTGCCATTTTGGTTTATTGAGGAATACTTCCACAGAACGGATGAGTTTTTCGTAGCGATCGAATCGATGGTTCCAATAACTGTTGATCGGTTCAGATTCATTGACTTGTGCATCCAAATATTGGTAATCATATTTCCAGCTATCGATAACTTTTAACCAAATCGTAACTAAACCGGCCTCGTCAATAAAGGTATCGGCAAAAGTCCGATGTTCAACAAGCTTTTCCATAAAATGCAGTGCCTGGGCCGATAAAGATTTTTGCTCGAGTTGTTCTTGGTAAGCCATGATATACATGAAATCACTATAATTCTCTTCATCGATTTCTGTTTCAAATAGGTAATGGCGGATATCCGTTTTTTGCAAGGCGATATTGACGTAAATATTGGACAACAAATTACTTTTTACGCCACTTTTGATGACCCACTTTTGTTGTTCTTCTGTGATGGGTTTCAGTTGAAACAGAGCCGCCAAACGTCCATAACCGGTTGTATGTTGCACCAGGTCGAACAGGATTTCATTATGTCGAAAATGTGCATGATAGATACTTTCTGTAACGTAGATGGTGAACTCACTATGATAGCCGAGAACCTTGAAAATTTTTAAGGTAATATCATGTGGGTAGAACCCGATCAGGATGATACCTAATTTCACCATATCCGCTTCACGACCATTTCGAGCCAGTTTCATTCCTAAATCATGTAATTCAAGTTGCGTAAATGAGCCAATTTCGATCAACACACGTAACCTTTCCCTGAGTTCGATAAAGAACGTCCGGATTGGTTGTTCCAGCAGTAGTTTCGCTATTTTTTCCACTTCATTGGTAGTGATAGCTTCACGAATCGCATCACAACAATTACGTGCCATATCTTCCTTTTGGCTATAGGAAATCCCTTCACTTAGCAAGATATACAGAGTATCCTCTCTGCCTGCTGTTTCAGTGTCTTGAAAAACATAAGGTAAGGCTGGATGCTCTTCACGTTTTTTTAAAATAGTTTCATAAATACTTTCATGATCCGCCATTTACGACCCTCCTACTGTAATGATTCTTTATCTTGATGATAACATAATCAAAGGACATAAAGGCACAAAAAATCGCGGTTTGGATTAACCTCGATTTTTTAGATTCATTATTTGTTATAGTTGGGTGTAAAACGCCGCTCTGGCAGAACTACGTCTTGGCTCTAATATAAAAGTGAGGATGATGACGATAATGCCCACGATAATTGCGCCCACAAATATCCACACGAAGGCTAAACCGGACCACTGATCCGAATTTCCCGTAATCGAGGCACTAAAGAATGCAAGACCCGCAATCCAGATCAAGATGGGGACAAAATAAAGGAAGGAGTAGTAAAACTCGAGACGGAAAAGCCGCCATTTGTTCCCTTGCATCAAAGCATCGCTCTTGGCTAATATTTCCTGGTTTGGTAAATCAGGTTCATCATAGTAGATGAAATCAGCCATCGCCCATGCATACGTTTTGATAATACCCGGTATGATAAATAATAATGACCAAAGCATGATAAATAGTTGTTTACGGAAAGCAAAACCGACAACTTTCATTGGTTGATATTTAAACGGCATAAAGAGATGACCTACTGACATTTTATCTCCGTCCTGGATATCCAAAAAGCCCCAATGCAGGCCAATGGTTAAAAGTGCCATAATAAAAGAAGCAATAATCGAAAAAGTGACACTAATGACTAATTCTCCTCCTGACAACTGTTCGCTATAGCCATTTGTTGTAAAACCCAACTCGGGGGTAAATAACGATTGTAAAATGGAACTAATAACAGTGATGATGAAAAAATTCCCGATTGCGGCTAAATAATTGCCGCGTAGATTATCGCTACCCTGACGCCGAATATCAGCATTTCTCAGCATCTTAACACCTTCCTTTTATTTAAGATTTTGTCCGCAGTTCGGGCAGAAATTTGCCCCCACTTCATGTATTTGCCCACAATTAGGACAGCGACTTGTTTCTGGGTTCGAACCTACTTGATATAATGTTAAGTCGTCTTCAGTGATTGTGGTAGGCCTTCCTTTTTCGATCGCTTTACCTACTTCCGGTTTCAGCTGGTAGAAAGTATCGCAACAGGTCGTTTTAACAATGTAACGCTTGCCGAACGTAATGATGGGAATAAAAAACAGTCTGAAGCGATTTCCTACCAAGTAAACCTCATACCTGCCAAAATGACCACATTCTTTGCAAGTTATGGTTTGGTTATAGTCCAATAGTTTTTGAAAATATTTAATATCAAAAAATAATATCATCTTTTACACACTTTCTATTTAATGATCAGTAATCGCAACTGGCCTACTTCTTCTTCCGTCAAAGTAATCCCTTTACTCATCTTCGTATGATCGGGACTCCAATCGCGGATATCATATTTTTCCTGACCGCCGTTCCAGCTCACAATATTCAATTCCTTGGTCCAGCCATTTGGGGAAGTACTCAATACCCCAACATGTGCGACGATTTCATATTTAATGTCTGCCATCAATAATCACTCCTTAATTTGTTTACTATAGTAAGTCTAAGTTTTTTTTGCTTAAAAAGCAATTTTTTACTTGAGTTATGCACAACTTCATTGGGGATAACCTATTTCGGTTCTTGGTTATTTGGTGTTGGTGAAGGAAATGCCCTTCGGCCTACGCGGTTGCTTGTGTGCTGCCGTGGGACCCGCCCGGAGCCTGTAGTCTCCGGGCTTGCAAGCCTCAAAGGAATCGTAGACGCTGAAGCGCCAACGCTCCCTACTTTCGCATTGCATCCTTGACACGGCCACAAGCAACCACTCCATCCTACGGGATTTCCTAGAGGAGTACCTACCAACACAATAAATGATTGAACCCCGATATTTCATGCAGCAACATAAAAAACGTCACGTTCCAGTGAATAGGAACGTGACGTTTTTGGTACTGTTTATTAAAACGGTCCGTAGTTTGTGTAGTAAGCAATCACCAAGAAGACTACTCCTACTAACAACCAAATAATCATAAGCGGGCCTAAGTAGCGCACCCATTTACTATAAGGGATTTTGGCAATGGATAGTTGCGCCATCAAAACACCTGATGTCAGCATAATGGAATCCATGAAGCCTGCCCCTAGTTGATAAGCCATAACGGCTGTTTGTCTAGTAATACCCACAGCATCCGCAAGTGGCACCATGATTGGCATGGTTGCCGCTGCTTGTCCGGATCCAGAAGGGATAATGAAGTTGATAATGATTTGGATGACGTACATAGCGACTGCCGCCAGCGCACCAGGCAACCCTTCAACGGTTCCTGCCAAGAAGTTAACGATTGTATCAATAATCATGCCATCTTCCATAACGATCACAATTGAACGTGCCACACCAACAATTAGTGCAGCAAAGACCATATCTTTCGCACCTATTACAAACAAATCGGCAATTTTACTTGGTCCATAACCATAAGCAAAACCAGCAATGACACCGGTAATCATGAAAATTGCCCCGATTTCTTGAATATACCACCCGTATTGAATGACCCCAAAAGCAATGGCCAAGATGCCTGCCAAGAAAATCAAGCCAACCATAATGTGACGTCTTTCCATTTCAACGAAATCTGTTTTCTCAACTTTATGCTCTTGATCAAATTCGTTGTAAACAAAACTCTTGGTTGGGTCTTTTTTAACCATGTTGGCATAACGCATAATGTATACAGATGTAATAATCCATAAAACTATGAACAATGCGATTCGCATTCCCATTCCAGAAAAAGTAGGTAGTTCCGCAATCCCTTGTGCAATCCCAACTGCAAATGGATTCAAGAAACCGGCACTAAAGCCGATGGCCGCTCCCGAGGCAATAATACTCATCCCTACAATCGCATCAAATCCTAGCGCCCATGCCAAGGAAATACCCATTGGTATAAACACAATTGTTTCTTCAGAAAAACCTAGTGTCGCGCCTGCGATACCAAACACCATCAGAAAGACCGGAATTACCAGGCTTTCTCTTCCGTTTAGTTTTTGAGAAAGTTTATATATCAATGCTTCAACTGTACCTGTTTCATTGATGACAGTAAATGCGCCACCAATCAAAAAGATGAAGAATGAAATCTCTGCCGAATCAGTTAAACCACGCGGAATCGAATTGATGATTTCAAAAAATCCTTGTGGGTTTGAAGCCACAGCGTGCCATGAACCGGGTACTGCAATTGTTCGTCCTGCTTGTTCAATCCTTTCAAATTGTCCAGCCGGTACAATCCAGGTTAAGATTGCCATAACCAACATAACGCCAATTAAAAGGACGTAAGTGTGGGGAATCTTAAACGAAAATCTCTTTTTTTCCATTGTGTTCTCTCCTTTTTTTAACTAAGCCGAGAAACAAAAATACCCTCCGAATAGCAAAAGGCTTTCGAAGGGTCCTTCTGCCCGCAATAATGAAAGTTCTCCAAAATAAACAATGGGCTTGTTTATTAGACAGTGTACATCCTATTAGAATGGACCCCAGCATCAGGCTGATACTTCGGCGAAAATCCCTTTCGTTTCCTACTCTTGATTTTCGCATCCTCTTTCAAAATCGACTCAAATTATCACATTCAATAATACCGCATCATGACAGTGAATATCAATGGTTTTGGGCAACTATTTTTTTTATTTCGTCATGAATACGCTTATACTCATCAAATCCTAATACCGGGTTGTGAGAAGCAAAGTAAGTATAGGCTTGTTCTGTACGAACTAAATAGTACTCGGGTTTAAGCGGCAATTTTTTTATCTTCTTTGTAGCGCCTTCCTCATTTATCAAGTAACGCTGATTTAAGGCAAATAACACCTGATTCCAGCTGCTTACCGTTCGGAAGAAGCAACCCAGAGTATAATGAATATCACCGCGAGCGGCTGCTTTGACAGCATTCTCCATTGAATAAGTTGCTTCAAACATAAAATGGTCGATTATTTCTGTTTTCAATTTGGATGGGTAAACTTCGAGTCTTTTCTTCATTGCTGATAGGGGTTTATTACTACTTTCCCATAGAATCTGGCTGTCGTAAATTTCTGCTGCATAAATCGTATTGACGAAACCGTGAGGATGTCCTGGTCGATAATCAATGGTGATACGCCCTTCCAAACAATCATCGATGGCTGTTTCTGCCCTTGCGTAATTTCTCCATAGGGTACCAATTTCTGCACTTTGATCCTTATCCAACATCTCATTTATTGTGTCCCAGTCTAACGATTCTTCATAATACAAACAAAGTTCATGATCCGAGTCCGGGAATGCTTCACCCGATACAATCCCAACAATTCCAGGTACTTTCATTAGTTCAGCCATTAAATTTTCACTCTTCATTCAATCCCCCCCACCTCGTTTCCTATATTCTATGCGATAACTGGATTAATTCCTAATCTTATCTCCATGTGAACTACTCGGGCATGAATGCCCGAGCTTCTGGGAACAACGCTGCCTTACCCGATGGGTTTCCAACGGGCAGCGGGTACGTCTCTTGACCAGAGCCAGTCCCCGGCTCGTGCCGTTTACCGTC
>NZ_JBQPRC010000019.1:0-15400 GCF_052266745.1 Jeotgalibaca sp. A127 | reverse complement strand
GCGAACGTGCCCAATGGCACTTAAAAAAGTTGACCCCGGTACAATACCGAAATCAACTTCTTCTGAAGGTTGCTTAAACCTCTTTTTTAAATTGTCCTTGAAACGGGGTCCAGATTAATAGGTTCTCGCTTCAACTATTATCTTATAGTCCGCACTTCAATTGTGCAGCACAGTTGTTACATGTATTACAGCCACCTAAATCTTCAACCGTTCCGATGCGGCAAATTGGGCAAGTATCGCCAATTTCGTTACCGATCGTTACGTCTGTCGATTCCAGGTCGACAATGGATTCAACCAAGAAAGTTTTATCCTTGTTTACTTTTGCTGCTTCTTTTTCGTCTGCTTCGTAATTGTCCTCGAACAAGTTTTCTTCTGCTTTCAAAGTCAATACTTGGGAGTCACGACTTCCATCAACGTAAACCGTTCCACCTTTAGCACCACCATCATACAAACGTTCGTAGATTTTTTCTACTTGTTCCACGGTGTAACCTTTAGGAGCGTTTACGGTTTTAGAAATGGAACTATCTACCCAACGTTGAATGGTTGTTTGTACATCAACATGTTCTTCTGGAGCCAATTCCATTGCAGTTGTAAAGAAGTCTGGCAAGTTATTTGGATCCGCCTCTGGATGACGGTCTAAATATTCTTGGACGATTTCAGCTTTCACTTCAATAAATTTACCCAACCGTCCAGAACGGAAGTAAGAGAAACTGAAGTAAGGTTCTAGACCAGTGGAAACCCCAGCCATTGTACCAGTCGAACCAGTAGGCGCAACAGTCAAGAGGTGAGAGTTACGGATACCATATTTCAAGACGCCTTCGCGAACATGTTCTGGCATGCGTTTCATGTAGCCGGAGTTAACAAACTTTTCGCGTAATTGTTGTGTTTCGCGACCTGTTTCACCAACCAGGAATGGGAAGCTTCCGCGTTCCTTAGCCAACTCGATACTTTCCTCATAAGCAGTCACTGCGATTGTTTCAAATACTTGATCGATTAATTGGTTTCCTTCTTTGGAACCGTAACGTACACCACAGTAAATCAGCATATCAGCCAATCCCATGATTCCCAAACCTACCCGACGTTCGCCAAGCGCTTGTTTGCGATTTTCTTCCAAGAAGTAAGGTGTTGAATCAATGACGTTATCCTGCATATGGACACCCATACGAACTGTTTTTTCCAATTTCGCAAAGTCAACCATTTGCAAATCTTTGTTAACCATTTCTGCCAAGTTAACGGCAGCTAAGTTACATACAGAGTAAGGAGCCAAAGGTTGTTCCCCGCAAGGGTTTGTCGCGACAACTTTTTGACCGTATGCTTGTGCATTAGTCATTTTGTTCGCGTTGTCGATAAAGAAAATACCTGGCTCAGCAGCATAAGTCGCACAAACGTTAATCAATTTCCACAACTCACGGGCTTTAATAGTCCGGTAAACGCGAACAGCATTGCCAGCAGCTTCCCACTCGCGTACATCACCGACATTTACCCACTCAGCATCGTAATGTGCCATTTCCTCTTTTGAGTAATTTTCAACATCCGGGAAACGAAGTTCATATTCTGCGTCTGCTTTTACCGCATCCATGAAGTCATCCGTAATACACACAGAAATGTTTGCTCCTGTTAAAAATTCTGCATCATTTACTGTATATGTACCACCATCACGAAGTTTTAATTCTGCTTCGCGGATGACGGAATGATCGAATCCGCCATGACCAGGGATGTTCTTGTAGTTTACGATACCTGTATACATGTTTGTTTCTTTAGGTGTGAAGGGTGTGAATTTCAATTTGTTGTGTGCTAATGTACGAATTTGCTCATCTTCGAAATTTTCGATGATATAACGCAAAATACGCGGATTTTGCATTTTAGAGATGATGAATTCAATAATGTCTGGATGCCAGTCTGTCAACATGATCATTTGGGCACCGCGACGAGAACCGCCTTGTTCAACTAAATGGGTTAATTTCGCGATATCATCCAACCAGGATACAGAACCGGATGAACGGCCATTTACTCCACGTGCCAATGCATGACGCGGACGTAAAGTGGAACCATTCGTACCAACACCGCCACCACGGCTCATGATTTCCATTACTTTTTTACGGTGATCGGAAATGCCGCCACGTGAATCGGGAACCATTGGCATCACATAACAGTTAAAGTATGTTACGTCTGTTCCAGAACCTGCTCCATATAAAACCCGACCAGCTGGAATGAAATTTTTAACTTTTTGTTCTTCATAGAATTTAACAAAAGCCTCATAACGTTTTTCTGGTGTTATTTCAACCTGTGCCAAGCCATGAGCGTTACGCATTGCAATTTGTTCATAGAATAATTCTAATGGTTTATCCAATGTGATAATTGCGCGTTTTACGATACCATCTTCTGCTTCACTGAAGGAGTCAATCGTTGCTCGGTATTCTTCAGAAACCTGGATGAGCGCTTCACCTTTATCCCAGTCCAAGGAAATGACCGTACCTGTACCACGTGCTGGATACTTAGGGTCTTCTTTAACGGTCAATAATACGAAGTCGCCTTCTTTAAGGGTTGTTTTCTTTGTATCCTTGAAAGAGTAACGGTCCAACATAACTAAGCGCGCCACACCACTATAAGTAATGTGCATATCCTCTGTAATAGGGAATACTGCTTCGAATTGTTCTATGTCTCTGTTCAATTGTTCATAGCCATGTTTTAAAGTGGAATTTATTTCAGTAGCCACTCGAATCACTCCTCAATCTTTATATAAACACAACATGTTGTGTTTGTTGTTCAATATAACTACTACATATATTAAGGGAGATTCGGATTAATTGCTAGAGGAAAGTATCATCAGAAATTTTGGTAATCGGATGAAAGCATGAAGTTATGCATTTTATAATTTAATTTGAGCAACTTATGGGAAGTTGGGGGAGTTCGTGGAAATAATTACAAGATAGAGCATACCATTTCAAGGCTCTTTTGTACAAGGATTATTGTATAATTATCTTAAAGGACAAGGAGGTGTGACATGCGCGCAAGAGTGATTTATAATCCAGTATCCGGTCGGGAACAAATCACGAAATACTTGGTGGCTATCCTCAGAATTCTTGAAGAGGCCGGTTATGAAACGAGTACCTACGAAACAACACCTGAACCGCGGTCTGCCGCTAAAGAAGCGACGCGGGCGGCCCTGGAAGGCTTTGAATTAATCGTTGCTGCGGGCGGAGACGGAACAGTCAGCGAAGTTATCAATGGTATCAGCAATTTACCTAAGAGGCCACTTATTGGCATTATCCCAGCTGGAACCACCAATGATTTGGCCCGATCCTTGAAAATCCCACGAGGTGATTTACTGGAGGCGGCTAAAGTTATTGCTAAAGGACAGGCGATTCCCATGGACGTAGGGAAAGCGAATGATAAATACTTTGTCAACATTGCTGCGGGCGGCTATTTATCGGACATTACCTATGGGATTCCACCTCGCCTGAAGGGTGCTTTTGGTTATTTAGCCTATTTAATAAAAGGTGCAGAAAAATTGCCGTTGGTTAAACCTATCAAAATGCGAATAGAACATGAAGCGGGCGTTTTTGTCGGAGAAGCCTCCATGTATTTTGTGGCACTCACAAAATCGGTTGGCGGAATTGAAAATATCGACCCTTATATGTTGATGGGAAATGGTTTGTTTACGCTTTTCATTATCAAGACTGCCAGCATATTTGAAATTCTGCAAATACTGGGGATGATTATCCAAAATGGAAAGCACATCACTCATCCCAAAGTAGAATATATCCATACTTCATTTGTAACAGCCGAATCATTGGATCAACAACCTCTTTTACTTAATCTGGATGGCGAGTTCGGAGGGACAGGCCCTGTCACTTTCCGTAACTTGCATCAGCATATACGAATTTTGGGAAATACGACCGACTATGCTTCCCCGGCTGAGCTGAACAATCATACAGCAAAACTTTTGAAGGAAATTGCAAATTTAGAAAAATAAATGAGTGGTAATCGCCTCTGTCGTGTTATACTATAAGCTTGTATAATTCAAATGAATCCCTCTCACCTATCAGGCACCAATAAGGAGAAATTATGAAAAAAAATTATGAAGCACCACCAGTAGTAAAGAATGATAAATTAACCGTTACATTTGAAGATTTAACTTCTGAAGGATTAGGCGTTGCCAAAGTAGACGGCTTTCCTTTGTTTGTGGTAGACGGACTTCCTGGCGAAAAAGCACAAGTCAAAGTTACAAAAGTAGGTAAAACATATGGTTATGCCCGTATTGAAGAACGTTTGACTACTTCACAGGACCGCATTCCAACTATCGATGTACTCGGTACGCGCGTTGGAACAATGCCGTTACAACATATGCGTTACAGTGCGCAACTGGCATTTAAACAAAATATGGTCGCACAAGACTTGAAACGTATTGCAAAATTACCAAATATCAAGGTTCATGAAACAATTGGTATGAGTAATCCTTGGGGTTACCGTAACAAAGCGCAAATCCCTGTACGTGGCAAAGATGGCAAATTAGTGACGGGATTCTTCCGTAAAGGCACACACGAATTGATTCCAATGGAGAATTTCCATATCCAGGATCCAAAGATCGATGAAGCGATTGTCAAAGTGCGTGATATCCTGCAAGAATATGGTATTAAGCCTTACGATGAAAGAAAAAATATCGGGAATATCCGCCACATCATGATTCGTCGCGGTTATTACACAGGGGAAATGATGATTGTTTTGGTTACGCGTACTGCGAAACTATTCCCCCTAAGTAAAATTATTCCAGATATCCGTGAAGCATTACCAGAAGTTGTGAGCATCGTTCAAAACGTCAACCCGAAACGGACAAATGTTATTTTAGGTGAAGAAAACATCGTTCTTTATGGAGAAGATGTTTATCATGATAACTTGTTAGGCCATAAATTTGCAATCAGCTCTAAATCTTTCTACCAAATTAACCCGACACAAACGGAAAAACTTTACCAATTAGCTGTAGATGCAGCGCAACTAACTGGAAAAGAAACGGTTGTGGATGCTTATTGTGGAATTGGAACCATTTCATTGGCTTTGGCCGAAAAAGCAGAGCACGTTTTTGCGATGGAAATTGTTCCAGATGCAATTGAAATGGCGAAACGCAACGCCGAAGAAAATAACATTAGCAATGTGACTTTTGAAGTAGGTGCAGCTGAAGAATTACTGCCTAAATGGGCAGAAAATGATGTTAAAGCGGATGTCATTGTAGTGGATCCGCCACGTAAAGGATTGGAAGCTTCATTTATAGATGCAGCAGTCGCAATGAATCCAGAACGTATCGTTTATGTCAGCTGTAACCCAGCAACATTAGCACGTGACTTGGCAATCTTCGATGAAAAAGGCTACAAAGCGACCGAAGCGCAGCCAGTGGACTTGTTCCCGCAAACATTGCATGTTGAGACAGTTGTTATGATGGAGAAGGCAAACTAAATAAATGTTACGAGGTCAGCTTCCTAGATAAAATAATTTTATCAAGGAAGCTGACTTTTGTGAATGAAAAAGCAAAGAAATGAAATCGGTTTATTTTATAAATAACTTTATATTTATCCCGTAAGTTTTTTAAATTAACTTGGTTTTGTTAAGTAATTGGCAATTTAAATCTTTTGTAAATGATTATTTAATGGTAATATATTAGTTGTGATTTTGAAACTAATATAAAAAAATCAATATAATTTGGAGGATACATTATGAAAAGTCAAGAAAAAAGAAAAGACACATCTTTAATTGACAAATTGTTAATGGGACTGAAAGAAATTTTTGCCCCTAATTTAGTTGCATTGACGGGTGCCGGAATTCTTAAAGGTATCATCATCTTACTTTTGACTTTTAATATCATACAGCCTGAAACCGCAGAGCAATTTATTCTTTATCATATTGCTGATGCTGTCTTTTACTTTTTGCCAGTACTATTAGCTTATTCATCTGCAAAAGTCTTTGGGACCAATCCCGCTCTGGCTGCCAGTGTAGCGCTATTCTTGGTTCATCCAGAATTTACAGAGGCAGTTCAAACAAGAACAGGAGATTTTTTTGGAATACCAGTTGCACACAACACTTACATTTCATCTGTCATTCCGATTATTTTAATCATTTGGGCGCAGTCATATATTGAAAAAGCTGTGAATAAAGTCCTCCCGAAAATGATTAAAGGTGTATTCTCACCTGTTTTAATCCTGATGCTTACAGGCGTCCTGGGTGTACTTGTCATTGGTCCAGTCGGCACGTTCTTCGGTAATGCACTAGGTGTTTCAATTACTTGGTTGAATGAATTTGCAGGTTGGTTGGTTTCTGCTATTTTAGGTGGATTTGGAATGTTTATTATCATGGCCGGTGGTCATTATGCGTTGATTCCAATATCTGCACAAAATTTAGCACAAGTCGGATTTGATAATTTGATGATGACAGGTTTATTACCGGGTAATATGGCGATGGCGGGTGCTGCCTTTGCAATCGCAATGCGCACAAAATCGAATAGCTACAAACAATATTCTGTTTCTGCAGCAGTTACTGCGCTCTTGGGTGTTTCGCAACCGGCACTTTATGGTGTGGCGATTCCTATCAAAAAAGCGATGATTTCGATTATTGCAGGTGGGTTCATCGGTGGTTTATACGCTGGTATCGTCGGTGTCAAAGGTTTCGCTCTATCCGATCCAGGCTTGGCTGCATTACCTGCGTACATCTCACCAGATGGTAGCTGGGGGAACTTCATAAATACGTTGATCACTATTGCCATTTCTTTTGGAGTCACTTTCGTTTTAACTTATCTTGGTGCATATAAAGATCTGTCGCCAGAAGAAATCGATGAAATTACAGCAAATAAGTAAAAGCATAAAATATTCCCCCTAAAGTAGATTAACCTACTTTAGGGGGATTTTTTTGTGCTTTTCGCACATCAAACTCACAATGAGAAGGTGCACCAAGGGGATTTTATACGAGCGTTTGCAAAGCAAACTAGGCGAGTGTATAATATTGACAAGGTAACTTGGCATCTTGATAGGAGGTATTGGGATGAATAAGGAGGAAATTTTAGCCAAAAGTAGAAAAGAGAACAAGAACCAGGATGTGTATGAAAAGGAAGTAAGTCAAAGCGGAGGAAATTCAGCGACTGTTGTGGCAGCAATCCTCGCCACTGTTTTTATCGTCATCCAGATATTTGTCGGTGGTGGAACGAACTACGGCCTATACGCTGTTGTATCCTCTGCTTTAGCCACTGGGTACACTACAAAGGCAATGCATCTGAAGAAAAAAAGAGACATCTGGCTTGCGGTGATTTATATCCTCTTAACATTACTTTTCTCGATCATCCATGTCCGTGATTTGATTATTACCTCAAATATTTTATAGGTGAGCTATGGACGAAAAATTGATTTTACAAAACCATTTGAAAGAAGCCAGAAATGAGAAAAAATTATCTCAGACGCAACTTGCGGAAATGGTCGGAGTATCACGTAATACAATCAGCTCGATCGAAACGGGCCAATACAATCCGAATGCGAAGTTGGCCCTTACTATCTGCATTGCTTTGGATAAAAAATTTGAAGAGTTATTCTATTTTGAGTAACTGTATTTTTGTATAATGGCATGGAAAAGAATTTGACCAACAGTTTTAGTCATGATGGACAAAGTACAATCTTGAGGTGAAAAAATGAAAAAGAAGGTTTATCCAACCGAAGTATTGGAAGTAACGATAAAAAATATCAACGCCAGTGGTTATGGCTACGCTAAACACGTTCATCCACCGGACAAAGGTTCGAACGGGAAGGGCTTGAATATCAATGTCACCAATGTGGTGCCGGGTGATGTCGTTCGGGTAACGATCCCGAATGCCAAAGGCCGGCGCAAAGCGGTCGTGGACTACGATGAATTATTGCAGCCGGGACCAAGCCGAAATCTCGCCATCCCGACCGATCAGGCTGTTTCCGGGGGGACACCGCTGCAATACATGCATTACGATGCCCAACTGGAATACAAAATGGAGATGGTCAAGGGCTATTTGAAGGAAAAAGGCTTTGATGCCTCCCTAGTGAAGCCGATCATCGGCATGGACAACCCGAAGCGTTACCGCAACAAGATGGAACTGACTTTCGGGGAAAACGGCGAACTCGGCATGCACCAACAAGGTAACTTCCGCCGGGTCATCGATATGGAGGATTCCATCCTGGCACCGGAAGTGATGGTTGAAATCAAGCACATCATCAGCCAATGGCAGAAAGATTTCGACCTTCCTGGCTATTCCAAAACGAGCCAAACTGGTTTGTTGCGCAACTTGTTGATGCGGATGTCGTTTGCGACGGGAGAAATGATGGTCGTCCTTTACGCAACAGAAGCGCCGCAACAGTATCAGGCCGCCGCGGACGAGTTGGTCAAACGCCTGACCGCCCAATTCGAGAAATTGGTCAGTTTGCAATGGGTGGAACATGCGACGGCGACGGAACGCATCCAGGCCGATGCCACGTACATCCTGCATGGCCGTGACTACATCAATGATGAACTGAACGGCTTCAAATACCGGATCTGGCCGGACACGTTCTTCCAAGCTAATCCGGTCCAAGCCGAAAAACTGGTCGAATTGGCCTTGGAAATGGCCGACGTGAACAAGGACATGCGCGTCCTGGACTTGTTCTGCGGGGTTGGCACCTTCAGCCTGCCGCTTGCCAAAAATAGTAAGGACCTCGCCGGCATCGAAATCGTCGAAAATTCGATCCTTTCGGCACGCCGCAACGCAGAGGATAACGGTTTGGCTAATACCTTCTTTATGGTCAGCGACGCCCGCCAAGGACTCATCGATTTGAATGAAGTCTGGGGCCATCCCGATTTGCTGGTCCTTGATCCGCCCAGAAGCGGCGCCGGTGGCAAGGTCATGCGCAGTATCGGCCGTTTTGGTACCGACAAGGTCGTCTATGTTTCCTGCAGCCCGAAGAGCCTGGCCGACGATCTGGTGTGGCTGCGCGACTTCGGATACGAACTCGTGACCGTCCAGCCCGTGGACCAGTTCCCGCATACGACGCATGTTGAGAATGTCTGTCTGTTGACACGCAAACAGTCTTAACCGATGAAGAATCTCCGGGTGCGCGAGTGGGATTGTCCGCAATGCAATGCCCACCATGATCGAGATCTGAACGCAAGCATCAATCTTAAAAACGAAGCCATGAGGCTTCTAACCGCAGGAAGCTGCGGGGATAGCCTATTAAGATAACCGGGGGATACCCCGGTGTTCGTAGGAATCCCCCACCTCTAAGCGATAGCGTAGGTGGGGGTAGTTCAATACAGGTTATGGGAGTAGAGCGGACACAGTTAGAAAGTTAAAGTTAATTAAATACACAATACTTATATGAATGTCATGATTCAATAAGTAGAGTAAAAAAGTATTTTTCCGTGATTATGAACTTGTATTCAAAACAAGTTCATAATCACGGATTTATTTTTTGGAAATTTATCCAAAACTATCCTTTAAATCATGATCAATAAGTTTGTTATAAGTGGTATTTTGGTGGTAGAGTTGGGGTGCAAACAGGTCTTTAGCTAAAATGAGACACCATGTCATGGCAATCATAATACAAAGGATTTATAGGGGAATCCTCGTGTTGAATATCAGAAAGGAACATTCTTATGAGAAAAATTGTTACTTTTCTTTGGTTTGATGATCAAGCAAAAGAAGCGGTGGATTTGTATGTATCGTTGTTTGAAAACGCAAAAATACTTAACGAATCGTATCTCACAGAGTCAGTGGCAAAAGCAGCAGGAAAGAAAGTCGGAGATTTATCAACAATAGATTTTGAATTGAATGGCCAAAATTTCACCGCACTAAATGGTGGTCCAATGTTTACTTTTACTGAAGCAATCTCCATACAGGTAAACTGCAAAACTCAAGAAGAAATCGATTATCTTTGGGATTCGCTAATCAAAGATGGAGAGTTGATTTCTTGTGGATGGCTTAAAGATAAGTTTGGCCTATCGTGGCAGATTACCCCGGAAATTTTGGACATTATGATGCGTGATCCAGATGCTGCTAAAGCCGAACGTGTTAGTGCTGCGATGCTTAGTATGGATAAGATGAATATCAGCGAACTTGAAAAAGCCTATAAAGGTTATTAACAAAAAGTAACTACTATGGCCGTAATGGTTTATAATAAATGAGAGAAGAACCTTGGAGGGAAACATATCACATGGAGCAAATAAAAGAAAAAGAATATATCCTTTGTAACGATGTCACGAACGAATATCTAACGCGCGTCACGTTCAACGGTGGCCCGGTCTATAAAACAACAACACTGAATTTGGCAGTTCGTTTTACTGAGGAAGACAAACGTAACCTGGAGATTCTTGGCGCGAATAATCCGAATAAAGTGTTAAATAATATTGAGGCAACCGCGTTCGGAAACGACAGTGACGTGAAGGAAACCTATAAATTATCTAATTTGAGTTTCCTATCAATCAACGATCTAACACCAGAGGAAAGAATTGTATTTGAAAGAGATACAGAAGAAGGCATCAAAAAAGCCGCTCGTATTCATTGCTGCAGTATCATTAGTCGTTGATATACGGAGGAAATTCATTATGAAAAAGAAACTGTTCCTATTGTTTTTCTTGATGATAAACATTTATTTGTTGACGGGTTGTATGCCGGGCGATGGCACTTACACACCTGAAGATCCGGCAGGATTTTTTTGGGGAATCTGGCATGGCTGGATTGCACCGTTCACTCTTGTTTTTGGATGGTTTGACGAAAATATTCGCGTTTATGAAACTATCAATACTGGCTGGTGGTATGACGTAGGATTTTACATGGCAATCATTAGTGGATTTGGTGGCTTATCGCTATTTCGTAAAAGAAGTTCTGGTAATCATGGTTAATTAGGATAAGCGTATTGTTTGGCCTCATTTACAAAAATCTCTATAATAAAAGAAAAGGGATACAAATAGGTATCTTACCAGAGAGGTGTGGAAATGATGGCAAATCTATTATGGACCATTATTGTGGTGTTGGTTGCACTATGGTTAATCGGGTTAGTATTGGAAATTGGTGGGGCTTTGATTCACTTCCTGTTGGTCATTGCCGGAATCATCTTCGTTTACCAATTAATAACCGGGAAAAGAAAATTGTAAAGTGCTTAACGAAGGATTTTGGGGCGAGTGTTGCTTCAAAATCCTTTTTTATCATTTTTCGACAGGAGACTTCCAACATACGGCGTAATATGCATCTACTCCTCAGAATCATTTTAATTATAAGTTTTTGGGACCGGCATTGCCTGTCCTTTTTGTGTTGTATGGAAATAAAGTGTAAAATGATAGTGAGCAAGTGAACGTTCTCATGTCTGGCATAACTGTGAAATGGAGATGGCAGAAATGAAAGAAAATGGAAAAATATTGTATTGGGCTCCGAGTGTTTTAGCAATCTTGTTTATCGCGTTTCTAAGCCTTTTTTCTTTGGATGTATTTGAAGCAGGTCAGGGTTTGGGTGAAATGTTGCTAGGTTTTCTGATACATAACATTCCTTCTATCATTATTTCGTTGCTTCTTATTGTGGCATGGCGCAATGATCTCTTTGGTGCCATCGCCTTTTCCGTAGTTGGTCTAGCTTTTATCATTCTATTACTGGTGAATACCAAGGAAGTCGGCGAAACATGGCTTATGGTGTTGATTAGAAGTCTGCCCATCACAGGTTTCGCATTAGTCGTTGCGCTCTTGTTTTTTCTCAATTGGCAAAAGAGAAGACAGTCATGAAATGATGGGATAGTTAAGCAAAAAGCAAAAAGCAAACAGAAATGAGTGTGATTACGATGAATCGTTTTCGTGATAATTTATCGAAAGGGATAATGGTAACAGTAGGCAGTCTGATTACCGCGGCATTGGCATTCGCAGGATATTTCTTCTTATTCAGGGTATTGGAACGTTTTATGGATCCAGAAAATACATATAATTTTGTTTCATGGGCTCGGGTAGGATACGGGGTATTTTGGCTAGTACTCGCCTTCCTTGTCTACCAAACACGTTTAAGGGAGTGGGGGAAAGCAGTTATATTAGCTGGTGCGCTAACGACCTTTATGGCTGCCGTTAATGTCCAATATTATCAAAGACCCTTGATAGGGGGCGTGCTATCGGTTCTAGTTGTGGGGAGTATCTTGTATTTTCTCATAAGAAAGAAAAAGGAATGGTTCCATTATTATGCGGTCGCTATCGCTGTTGCTCTAGCGTGGTTTTACATGTAAAAAATATTTATATAAATGCTCATTCAATTTCTATTTTTTTTGGTCGTAAAGTAGAAAGGGTGCTAATCATGAAAGAAATAACCACACAAAAATTACGCCGCTTCAATCTCATTATGGGTGGTCTACATTTGGTACAAGGTATTGCCATGCTTTTCTTGGCAACCACCGTCATTCAAAAAATTTCCGAGTTTAGCCCAGAAATCATCCAATTTTATCTATCATTCAATCCCGAAACGCAGTCACTAGAGACAACCTCACGGGTCCTGTTTGAGTTACCGTTTGGGATTCTTGTGTCCTCATTCCTTCTTATCTCCGCTTTTGCCCATGCTCTAATTGCGATTCCCAATAAATTAAATGCCATCTATAATGCCGATTTGGAAAAGGGCATCAACAAGTTCCGCTGGTTCGAGTATGCCCTTAGCTCTTCCATTATGATCGTACTCATTGCTACCTTGTTTGGTATCTATGATATTGCTTCACTCATCTTGATCTTTATAGTCAACGCCGCGATGAATCTTTTCGGCCTGGTGATGGAGCAATTAAATGCAGGCCAACCGAGAGAAAATGTCAATTGGGGTCCATTTATTTGGGGTTCTGTGGCGGGAATTGCACCCTGGATTGCCATTCTTTTGTACATGTTCGGGACAGGTAATTTCGAAGATGTTCCTTGGTTCGTATGGGCAATTGTTGGGACTTATTTTGTTGCATTCAACACCTTCCCGATTAACATGATCCTGCAATATCTGAAAGTCGGAAAATGGGCGAATTATCTCTATGGTGAGCGCGTCTATATTGTGCTCAGCCTCGTTGCGAAATCAATCCTGGCTTGGCTTGTGCTTTTCGGTGCGATGCAACCTTGAGTCTTTAAATGAGCATATGGAGTGAGCAAGCATGTCGAAAATAAGGAAAGTATTGAAGAACCTAGATGCCCCCTATATCCAGACACTTAAAGCGTTGATAGAAACGCAAAGTAAGGCGACATTAGCTTTTTGGGCAATTGGGTATGCGGAACACGTGATTCTCCCATTGTGGGGAAAAAATTATCCGCATGACAAACGACCGGAAGCCGCTTTGGAGGCCGCGCGTAAATGGTTATTAGGCGAAATAAAATTCCCAGAAGCCAAACCAGCAATTCTTGCCTGTCATGCCGCTGCAAGAGAAGCAGAAGGGAACCCTGTCCCGCAAGCCGCTGCCAGAGCAATTGGCCATTGCGCCGCAACCATTCATTCCGCTCGGCATTGTATCGGTTTAGCTTATTACGGCGCCCTTGCTGTAGCCTACAGTGAAGTAGGGACGGATGCACCGTGGGAAGAAATCGAGGAAGTTGCTGCACGAGAGTGTGGACGGATGGAAGTAGCTTTGCGTGCTGTTGCAGTACAAAATGAACCCAATCCAGCCCAATTCAAATGGAGATAAAACTGGATGACGAAAAATAAACAGGAGCTTTGATTATTGCTGATTTCGGCATTTCAAAGCTCTTTTATTATTTAATGGTAACCATTTGCAAATAGTGTATGTCGTACACTATAATAGGGGTGAGGTGATAGCAATGGATGTAATCGATGAATTGATCAGTTCACTTAGTGTTGAACTCAAAAGAGGAACGTTGGTTCTTTTGGTTCTCAGTCAATTGCATACGAAAGAGTATGGATATTCCCTCGTTCAAAAGTTAGAGGAGAAAAAAGCGCCAATTGAAGCCGGTACCCTCTATCCCTTGTTGAGGAGATTGGAGAAACAAAGTCTGCTTATCAGTGAATGGGATACGAGCGAAAGCCGACCCCGTAAATTCTATTCATTAAGTGAGAACGGTAAAGAAGTATATAAGCGATTAAAGAAAGAATGGAGAGTCATTTCCAATCAAATGGAAATTTTGTTAAAGGAGGATGAGGATCGTGTTGCTGATTGAACGTTATATCCATGCGGTAACAGAATATTTACCTGAGGATATTCGAAGCGATGTCGGAAAAGAACTGCGTGCAAACATTGAAGATATGCTACCTGACAACTACACGGAGAAAGACGTGCATCAGGTGCTGACCAAACTTGGTAACCCTTGGAAACTTGCAGGTGAATACAATCCGCAACAAAAATATTTAATTGGTCCTGGCTATTATCATAAATATATTTCAATCTTGAAATTGGTCATAGCCATCGTGATATTCGTATTGTTGGGCATAACCATTTTGGAGTGGATAATAGCGTTTCCTGCAGATGGTAACTACATCGATCAAATTGCCGGCTTTATTGGAGACTTGATTTCTGCAGTCATTTCAGGGGCACTGCAGGGGGCATTCTGGGTAACCTTGGTGTTTGTCATCCTTGAGCGAACGGAAACGGAAACAGGCGATTTGCCATTTGGAAATAAAAAATGGACACCGGATGATTTACCTGAAGTACCTGCTGACGCACAAGGAAAGATTTCCCGCGGTGACATTATCTTTGAAATGTTCCTGACCATTTTATTCGTAGCGATGATTTATTTACGGCCGCAACTGATTGCCATTTACCAAAATATTGAGGCCGAAAACATGATTATCACGCCACTCTTTAATCTTGAACGGTTGGAGGTTTATCTACCGGTTATCTTAATTATGGCGGTATTCCAGTTGGCGTTCTCTATATGGAAATATATCAAGGGTTGGTGGACCCTACCGCTAGCCACAGTGAATGCTGTATATAATGTGGCTTTGGTTATCGTGGTTATTGTGATGTTGACTGATAGCACGTTGTTCAACCCCGAATTTAGCCAAGTAATCGCTGATATTACGCATTCATCTGCGGAACTGGTTTCAAATTGGATCGTTCGCAGCAAATGGATATTTGGTTTGTTTTTCGTCGGAACGAATATTTGGGAGAGTGCGGTTCCATTTGTTAAATCATGGAATAGACAAAGAAAATGAAAAAGCTGCGTTCGGCGTTCGTGCTGAACTCAGCTTTTTGATTGTGGGCAGGAAACACGGTCTTTCAAGGCCGTGTTTCCTGCCCACTTTCTTTTTTATTTTCAATAGATATCGTTACACATGGTAAAAAAATAAGTGATATAATTGTCATATGAATAAAGAAAACAAACTCACACATGGTCGGACTTCTGTTTACAACCTGAACTATCATATCGTTTGGGGAACGAAGTACCGAAACAAAATCCTCCAAGGGGAGGTCGAGGAAACCCTGAA
>NZ_JBQPRC010000018.1:0-23663 GCF_052266745.1 Jeotgalibaca sp. A127 | reverse complement strand
TTTCATCGGTTGCAAACAAGCGAAATAACATCCCACGAAAATCCTTGGCATACCAGACGCCACTGGAAGTATTTTTGAGTTACCTAGACGAATCTACTTTGTCTAGCTTAAATTGACAAATCAAACTATATAAAAACGGAGTTTCTAAGATTCACTCAAAAACTCCGTTTTTGTTATTCAAATTTTCTCTTGAACACATCGTGCGGGGGTATGATAGGTATACTTATTTTTTCAGATACTCAATCTGTTCATAGACGAATTGAATGAAGAATCAGCTCAACTCTTATAGAAATCCAAATAAAGCGTTTGAGTGATATCACCCTCTTTATTATTACTTTTAGGGGTGCCACTTATCTAAGAACATCTACATACTTATTTTATAAACTTTATATGACATGTTTGTTAGATTATTTTATCGTTTCGAATAAAGATATTTTGTCCTCAGAACTCAATGGTACTAAATTGGCTTCATATGTAGCCCTTAATCATTTTTTGCCAGAAAAATCTCGCTTCAAGGAATGAAAAGGGCATCTCCCAATGAGAAGGCGTTAGCCTACATTTTTCTAAGTTATTCTTTGCGTTCTAGACACTTCCCCGCTTGATGAAGAACGTTTGTTCGTGTATTATGGGTTACAAAAGAAGGTGAAAAAAATGCGCATCCACAAAGCCTACAAATTCCGTCTCTATCCCACCAAAGAGCAACGAATCCTGATCGCGAAGACCATCGGCTGTTCCCGTTTTGTGTACAACCACTTCCTGTCCGAATGGCAAAAAGCCTACAAAGAAACAGGAAAGGGACTGAGTTTTAGCACCTGTTCCGCCGGGCTACCTGTGTTGAAGAAAGATCCGGCAACCGCCTGGTTGCAGGAGGTGGACAGCGTCGCCCTGCAATCAGCCGTGCGGAACGTGAGTGATGCTTACGACCGCTTCTTCAAAAAACAGAACGCTGCCCCGCGGTTCAAGAGCAAACGGAATCCGGTCCAGTCTTACACGACCAGACAGACCAACGGGAACATCGCCGTTTTGGCGAACAGGCTGAAGCTGCCCAAGTTGGGGCTGGTCCGGTTCGCCAAGTCCAAGGAAGTCGCCGGTCGGATCTTGAGCGCCACTGTTCGGCGGAACCCGTCGGGCAACTACTACGTTTCCCTTTTGGTCGAGGCGGAGGTTCAGCCGTTGCCGAAAACGGGTTCCGTTTGCGGGATCGATATCGGCTTGAAGGATTTTGCCGTCATTTCCGACGAGACCGTCTACGGAAACCCACGCTTTTTCCGCAAACAGGAGCGGAAACTGGCCCGTGAGCAAAGAACCCTTTCCCGGCGTAGGGAACAGGCCAAGAAGGACGGACGCAAGCTTTCCGAATCGAAAAACTATCAGAAGCAGCGTGTCAAGGTCGCCCGGATCCATGAACGAATCAGTCATGCCAGAGCCGATTACCTGCAAAAGATTTCGACCGAAATCGTCAAAAACCACGACGTCATCGGAATCGAAGACTTGCAGGTGTTCGGCATGCTGAAGAACAAAAGGCTTTCAAAAGGGATAGCCGAAGCATCCTGGGCGCAGTTCCGGACGATGCTGGAATACAAAGCGAAATGGTACGGCAAGCAAGTCGTCGCCGTCGCCCGGAACTTTCCTTCCAGCCAACTTTGTTCGTGTTGTGGCTATCAAAACAAAGACGTAAAGAATCTCGCCGTCAGGGAATGGGATTGCCCGCAATGCAGTGCCCACCATGACCGGGATCTGAACGCAAGCATCAATCTCAAAAACGAAGCCATGAGGCTTCTAACCGCAGGAAGCTGCGGGGATAGCCTACTAAGAGAACCGGGGGATACTCCGGTGTTCGTAGGAATCCCCCACCTCTAAGCGATAGTGTAGGTGGGGGTAGTTCAAAGATTATCAGACGCCTGAGCATGTTTTAGCTTTACGCGAGGCGTATCGTGACTATGGTGAGCTTCTTTCGAAATTTGAAAAAGAGGTTTATCTCTTATTCATCAGAGGTTTGTCAATAAAAGCCATTGCGGATGAGTTGGAAGTAGAATACATAAGGGTGAAAAACGCAATTGAACGCTGTAGACAAAAATTCAATTCAATTTAATTTAGACTGCTCCAAATAATCTAAAATAATTCAACCTCAGACATATAATTAGCTGGTGCCAAAAGCACTAGCTTTTATTTTTGTATGGGATTAATATTATTCGTTCTTCAGTTATGCTAAACTTAAGTGACTCACTTCTGGCAATTTTTGCCAGTTTCATTATTAAAGAACGATGAATAGTAAAGGTACTGATTATGAAAAAAAATACACGACTTATATATATCGCATTATTAGCCGCTCAAGGTGTCGTCATTACATTATTGGAGCGCTCGATTCCATTTCCATTTGCCTTTGCGCCGGGTGCGAAGCTGGGACTGGCAAATATTATCACAATTTTGGCCATTTTTACCTTACCTTCCAGGGACAGTTTGAAAGTGGTTTGGATGCGACTTTTGATTTCAACATTATTAGGTGGGACATTGTCGACTTTCCTTTATAGTTTTGCCGGAGCGTTCTTGAGTTACTTCGGGATGTTGTCAGTGCGGAGATTGGGACCGAAACATGTGAGTCTTATCGGCGTCAGTGCAACTGGAGGTATTCTGCATAATGTGGGCCAGTTGGTTGTGGCAAGTACCATTGCGCAATCATTCGGTGTGATGCTTTATTTACCGGTTTTAGCCTTAACGGGAATTTTCTCGGGGATAGCGGTAGGAATAGCGGCTAACTACTTGATGGAACATGTCGTAACCATTAAAACCTTCCAAAGAGAAGAAGCTAAATCAGATCGTTTAACCCGCATGTGGTACGATGCACAATATACGACTGAATTTAAGGAGCTGGAGTGAATCCAGCTCCTTTTTCGTTAGTTGTTTATTAGAAAAACGTCTCAATATGAGAATGCTCTAAAAAAAGACTAGAAACTTAAATTACATTGGACTTCTTTTCACAAGTAAATTATAATGTTTTGGTAAGTGATTTTTAGTAAGTGAATTATTTTGTGCAATTATTTACATAGATAGATATATTAAGGAGAAGAAATTATGGCAAAGACTAATATTGTTGTAATCGGTGCCGGTTTTGCTGGCGTTGCGGCAACTAAAAAGTTGTCTAAGCATTTCAAGAAAAATGATGACGTTTTAATTACGTTGATTGACCGTCACTCCTACCAAACGTACATGACTGAACTTCATGAAGTTGCAGCTGGACGTGTAGAGCCCGATGCAATCCAATACGACTTGCAACGTTTATTCAATCGTAACAAAAACGTTGATATCGTAACAGATGAAGTGACTCATTTAGATAAAGAAAAGAAAGTTGTTACAACGCAGAAATCAACTTTCCATTACGACCACCTAATCTTGGCAATGGGTGGAGAACCAAATACATTCAACATTCCAGGTGTTGCTGAACATGGCTTCACATTATGGTCATGGGAAGATGCAAATACATTGCGTCGTCACATCAAGGATACCGTTGAAGCAGCGGCAATTGAGCATGATGAAGCAAAACGTAAAGCAATGTTGACAATGGTTGTTTCCGGTGCCGGGTTTACTGGTGTGGAAATGATCGGTGACTTAATGGAATGGAAAGATCGTCTAGCAAAAGACAACAAACTAGATCCAAACGAATTCAGCTTCCACTTAGTTGAAGCCGCACCAATCATCTTGGGTGTTGTTACTGAGAAAGAATCTTCTAAAGCGGAAAGATACTTGATCAAAAATGGTGTTAACATCGTTAAAAGTAACGGTGTTGCCAACGTTACTGAAAACAGTATCGAACTTTCTGATGGAACAGTTATCCCAACCCATACCCTTATTTGGACAGCAGGGGTTAAAGCAAACTCTGATGTTGAAGAATACGGAATCGAAAAAGGCCGCGCTGGTCGACTGATTGCTAATAAATACATGGAAGCACAAGGTGCAAAAGATGTTTATTTAGCCGGGGACATCGTTTACTACGAAGAACCAGAAAATGATAACAAACCTGTTCCGCAAATCGTTCAAAACGCTGAACAAACCGGACATACAGCAGCTAAAAATATTATTGCTACTATCGAAGGAACAGAAAAAGTTGCGCACAAAGGTAATTATCAAGGGTTCATGATTTCGATTGGTTCTCGTTACGGTGTTGCTTACTTGATGGATAAAATCCACTTGAGCGGTTTTGTGGCAATGGCTGTAAAACACTTAATCAACTTGTTCTACTTCCTAACGATTGGTTCCATCTTCTATTTCGTGAAATACATCCACCACGAATTCTTCCATATTCGTGACGGACGTAGTATTTTCCGCAAACACTTGTCTCGCTACGGTAACGTTCTTTGGAACTTGCCACTACGTGTCTTCTATGGATCCATGTGGTTATGGGAAGGTTTGAAGAAAATGTTTGGTTTCGCTGGAACAACTTCTTGGTTTGGTGATGAAGTAACCATGCCGTTCTCCTGGTTACAAGACCCGGCATCTGGTGCATCTGAAGCAGTTGAAGAAGTGGCGCATACAGTGTTTGGACTAAACTATGTTTACGGCGAGGAGCCAATGATGGTTCTTGATAAAATGCCAGGTTGGTTCGAAAGCATCATGAAATTCATGGTTCCAAACGTAGAAATGGCATTGTTCATGCAAAAAATGATGACATTGTTGGAAATAGCGATTGGTTTAGCATTAATTTTCGGTCTGTTCACATGGTTAGTAAGTGCTTTGACAGTCGGTTTGGTCGCAATGTTCAGTTTAACAGGCATGTTCTATTGGGTTAATATGTGGTTCGTTCCTGTAGCAATTAGCTTGATGAACGGATCAGGTCGTGCCTTTGGATTGGATTACTATGTCATTCCTTGGATTTCCAAGAAACTAGGCAAGTGGTGGTATGGTGACATCAAGTCCATTTATGAAGTGGGCGTCAATAAATAATAGAAAAACAATGGAGGTTGAGGTGGGGAAACTTGCCTTTGCCTCCATTTTTCGTATATAGTGAAGCCAACTAAGAAGTGAAGGGATTACATCGAAATGATGAAATATATAAAAATGATTAGGCGTGGCGATATTATTGTCGTTCTGTTATTGATGTTGGGTTCGTTTTTGCCTTTAGGCGTCTTTACCTATGTTCAAGCGACCGCGGATCAAACAAATTTACAGGCGGTTGTGGAAGTTGATGGAGATGTTGTCCACGTGTTTGATTTAGTGGATGATGGTGAAACGGAAACGTATCATTATAAAGATGAACATGGACATGAAAATGTTCTCGTCCGCACGGGTATGTCGGTAAAAATGACAGAAGCCACTTGTTCGGACCAAGTTTGCGTAAGAATGGCGGCAGTAGACCAAGTAGGGGATACGATTTTATGTTTGCCGCATAAAATGCTGGTGGAAGTTCGGTCTGACAGTCCAGTTGAGAACAACAATGAAATCGATGTCCTATCTTTAAGGTAATTCAGGGAGTGTGAAAGTTAGATGAAGGTACATCCAATGTGGGATGCCTATCCTGCCCTGCGACATGAGTTAGAAGCAACCATATCGCTAATTGATAATCAAATAACCATCAAAAATAAAGAAGTACAACATAAAATAAAAGAAATGTTATTCTCGGGAGGAAAATTATTACGCCCCGCATACAGTTTGTTGTTTTCCCAGTTTTCCGATAAACGAGATGAGAGCAAAGCGCGAGCAACTGCGGCCGCACTCGAAGTTTTGCATATGGCTACATTGATTCACGATGATGTCATTGATGAGTCGGCTAAACGACGGGGGCAAGAAACGTTGAACAGTGCCTATGGCAATCGGGTTGCAGTTTATGCAGGTGACTATTTATTCACGATTTGTTTCCGTCTGCTCCAAAATAATATCGGCGAGGCGAACAGTCTGCAACTAAATACTGAGGGAATGGAAAAAATCCTAATTGGTGAATTGAATCAGATGGATCGTAAGTATGACAGCAACATGCGGATGCGTGACTATTTGAGCCAAATACAAGGGAAAACCGCCCAATTGTTTGGATTGAGTTGCTATTCGGGGGCGTACGATACCCAGTATGGGCAGCGATTCGCCCAACAAGCATACCAAATTGGCAGTAATATCGGAATGGCATTTCAAATCACTGATGATATCCTGGATTATGCGGCGGACGATAACAAAACCGGGAAACCAATCTTGCAAGATGTTCGTAATGGTATCTATACTGCTCCTTTAATTTATGCCAAAATGAAGCGAGGATCGGAAATTCATCCGCTTTTGGAAAAAGGAGAAGCAATCACAAATGAAGAAGTAAACAAAATTTACGAAATTGTGATTGAGAGCGGTGGTCTAGACGAAGCAAAAGCTTTAGCAGTCAAATACACAAAAAAAGCGCTTAAACAAATAGAAAAACTGCCTGAAAGCGACACGAAAAAAACGCTATCGCTAATTACTGAGCAAATGTTATCACGAGAGTTCTAAAACAAGAAAGCCTTTATAATAGGCTTTCTTGTTTTTATATTAAATTTAAATGAAAAAATACTGTTAGTTAATGAAATATTTCATAAAGTTATTTGATTTCGGTTGCATCTTACTTTTTGTAATGGTAATATTATCTTGTAATCATTTGTGAACGTTTTATCAGGAGGATGAAAGGTTCGCAAAAAACAAAAATAATAAAGGTGGTATTTCCCTTATGGCTCTAAATAAAAAAATGACAGCTTGGTCACTAACTTTAGCATCAACATTGTTGCTTGCAGCTTGCGGCAGCGACACAACTACAGAAGAATCAGTTTCATCTGAAGCAGCGTCTGAAGTTATTGAGGAATCATCTGAAGCAACATCTGAAGTAGCGACATCAGAACTTCAAGATGGAACATATACATTGGTTCAAAAAAATCTAGACGAAAATGGTTGGAAAGTTGACTTCACAATGGTAGTTGAAGGTGGCGAAATCACTGAATCAAATTATGACTACAAAAACGAAGCTGGCGAATTGAAATCTGAAGACCAAGCTTACCAAGACAGAATGTCTGAAAAAGTTGGCGTTGGCCCACAAGAATACCTTCCAGAATTAAATAATCAATTGGTTGAAAAACAAGATGCTTCTGAAGTGGAAGTTGTTTCAGGTGCTACACATTCTTCTGATATGTTCAAAGAATATGCACAACAATTGATTGATGCAGCTAAAGAAGGAAACACAGAAACAATCGAAATCGACAACTAATTTAATAGTGACGATAATGATAGAAGGTAGGAACAGACACTCGTTCCTACCTTTTTCGTGTGTTAAAATTGGCGAAAAGACAATTAGGAGAAATTATATGAAAATTATTCGACATCTGTTGGGAGTCGTTGGTGTGCTCGTTTTCTTAAGTGCATGCGGGAACGAAGGCAAGGTAAACACACAAGCCTATAATGATACAGAGTTTCTGATGGGAACTTATGTCAGTCTCAGTATTTATGATGATGGGAAAGAAGACGTCATTGAAGAGGGATTCGCGCTCGTAAGAGATTTAGCTGACAAAATCACCGGCGAAACAACCGAATCCGAAATATCCAAAATAAATAAAGCGGCTGGTCAAGAACCGGTTGTTGTTTCAGAAGAAGTTTATGAATTGATTAGTATCGCTGCTGATTATAGTGATTCATTGGATGGTCAGTTCAATTATACAATCGGCCCTATTACCAATCTTTGGCGTATTGGATTCGACGATGCCCGTAAACCGAGCCAAGCAGAGATAGATGAAGCTCTGCAAAAAATTGATTTCAACAAAGTGGTTTTGAATGACGAAGAACGTTCTGTTTATTTCGAAGAACCAGGCATGGAAATGGATTTGGGTGCCATAGCTAAAGGGTACATTACTGATGAAGTAAAAGCGTTATTCGAATCTGAAAATGTGACTACGGCTATTATTGATTTAGGCGGTAATGTTTTTGTGATGGGGGCTTCGCCTGTTCGAGATGGGGATGTTTGGAATGTAGGGATTCAAGATCCGTTTGCAGAGCGGGGTGAAAGCATTGGCTCAACGCAGCAAAGCAATCGTTCGATTGTAACGTCTGGTATCTATGAACGGTTTTTAGAAGTGGATGGTGAAGTTTATCATCACTTGATGAATCCGGAAACGGGCTATCCATTCGATAATGAAATTGCTGGTGTTTCCATTATCTCCGAAAAGTCTGTAGACGGAGATGCGACCTCGACCTTGGTTTTTGCGCTTGGGGTTGAGGAAGGCTTGGATTACGTTAACGGGCGCAATGATATTGAGGCGGTTTTTGTTACAAAAGATAAAGAGGTCTATCTGTCTGATGGCTTGAAGGATAATTTCGAGTTGCGGAACGAGGATTATAAAATAGTAGAAGAGTAGTGGGGGTTTCGTATGTCACTTTCGATTTTTTTGGAACTGGTTGAAATCAGAACAAAATTAGCCAGTATCTTCCCGTTTTCGCTGGGAATTCTTTATGCATTATATTACTTTGATTCTTTCGATGGAATTAACACGCTGTTGTTCTTCGTTGCCATGATTGTTTTTGATATGGCGACAACAGCCATCAACAATACGATGGATTATGTGAAAGCTAAAAACCTCGTTTATCGTGACGAGGAGAATGTGTTGGGTAGGGAAGGCTTATCCGTTCGTAAAGTTACCTTAATGATTGTTGGCATGATTGCGTTTGCGACCATGATCGGCCTAATCATTACTTACCGCACCAGCTTGTTGTTGCTAGTGATTGGAGCGATTTGCTTTGCGGTAGGGATTTTGTATACATTCGGCCCGTTTCCTATTTCGCGGATGCCCTTAGGAGAAGTGTTATCCGGTTTAACGATGGGATTCGGTATTTTCTTTATTGCCGTTTTGATCAATGTCCCAAACAACGCATTGGCATCGGTCTCCATCGCTTGGCCGCGCTTCGCTATTGAAGGAGATTTAGTGGGAGTATTGGCTGTTTTCTTGAGTTCGTTGCCACTTGTTTTTACGATTGCGAACATTATGCTGGCGAATAATATTTGTGATTTTGAAACAGATGTGAGTAACCATCGTTACACACTTACCTATTATATAGGCAAGCCGACTGCGGTGAAATTGTATGGCATCCTTTACTATGGTGTTTTTGTTTCTATTGGATTAGCAGTCATTCTTCGCGTGATGACGCCATGGATGTTGGGTGTTTTCTTGGTATTCCCCCTTGTCCAAAAAAATATTCGCCTCTTTAAAGCGAAACAAATGAAGAGCGAGACCTTTGCTTTGGCGCTAGTAAACTTGGTTGCTATCCATATTACGCAGATTATTTTACTAACTTTGGGTATCATTTTTTAGTTGACAAGGAAGTCTGTGACCTCTACTATTAGAGGGGTATGCAACATTAGATTAGGAAGAGGTGAGCGACAGTGGTACAAAAGAGAGCAGCGTTAGCTTGCACCGTATGTGGTTCGAGAAATTATACCATTACACCTAGCGAAAAAGGTCGCACGACACGTCTGGAAGTTAAAAAATTCTGCCGTTACTGCGGTATTCACACATTACACAAAGAAACAAAATAACCCATTAAAAAGAAGTGAGGTGCCCCGTGAATTTCTTAAAGAGTGTTAGAGATGAAATGAAACTAGTAACTTGGCCATCAGGCAAGGAACTATCGAAGTACACCAACACCGTTATTGTAACAGTTCTGCTGTTTGCGGCCTTCTTTGCGGTTGTCGATTTTGGTGTAGTTGAATTACTTGATTTAGTCATGAGCTTGTAATCGAATTTCAGTGGCAAATTGACCGTTACTTTGCTATAATAAGAGCGCACAAAGAACCTTTCCCGCAATGAAAGGTTTTTTTTAATACAAAAAAACATAGGATCATACACAGAAAGAAGTGGGAAAAGTGGAAACAGTAGAACAGGAAAAAAATTGGTATGTACTGCACACGTATTCTGGCTATGAAAATAAAGTCAAATTGAATATTGAATCATGTGCTCAAAGCATGAACATGGAAAATTATATTTTCCGGGTAGTTGTTCCTGAAGAGGAAGAAGTAGAAATCAAAGATGGCGAAGAGAAGAAAAAAATCAAAAAAACATTCCCGGGTTACGTTTTGGTTGAGATGATCATGTCCGATGAATCTTGGTATGTTGTTCGTAATACGCCAGGAGTAACAGGTTTTGTAGGCTCTCACGGCGCAGGTAGCAAGCCAGCACCGTTGTTGCAAGAAGAAATAGATTGGATCTTGAAACGTATGGGCTTGAGTACACGTACGCGTGAAATCGAATTCGAAAAAGGCGAGAGCGTGACGATTGTTGAAGGAGCATTCAATGGTCTTTCAGGTGTCGTTGAAGAAGTTGATTCCGAAAAAGGTAAATTGAAAGTATTGATTGAAATGTTCGGCCGGGAAACTGTTGCTGAACTTGAATACGACCAAGTTGATAAAATGAAATAATCATTTTATTTTTTGAGAAATTGTTGACAATCATTTAAAAACAATTTATAATGCACAGGTGCGTTTAGGCGCATCGAAATGTGTGGGAGGGGAAATCTTAAACCCCATTAAACCACATCACGGACAATCAAGGAGGTATGTATCGTGGCTAAAAAAGTTATGAAATTAGTTAAGTTGCAAATTCCTGCAGGTAAAGCATCTCCAGCTCCACCGGTAGGTCCTGCTCTAGGACAAGCTGGCGTGAACATTATGGGATTCTGTAAAGAGTTCAACGCTCGTACACAAGACCAAGCAGGTATGATTATTCCCGTTGTGATCACAGTATTTGAAGACCGTTCATTTACTTTCATCACAAAAACTCCACCAGCTCCAGTTCTATTGAAGAAAGCTGCTGGCTTGGACAAAGCATCTGGTGAGCCAAACAAGAAAAAAGTTGGTTCTGTAACTCGTGCACAAGTACAAGAAATCGCTGAAACTAAAATGACAGATTTGAATGCAGCAGACGTAGAAGCTGCTATGCGTATGGTCGAAGGTACTGCTCGCTCAATGGGTATTACTGTTCAAGACTAATCTAGACAGCAGCTTCTCATGGAACTCTTTGCTCTCATGAAAGCAAAGGTTACCAGTGGGAGGTAAAACCGTTAAAACCACAATCAAGGAGGAAAAATCATGGCTAAAAAAAGTAAACAATTCCTTGCTGCTTCTGAAAAAGTAGAAAAAGGAACTCTATATTCTGCTGCCGATGCAGTTGCATTGGTTAAAGAAGTCGACTTCGCTAAATTTGATGCAACTATTGAAGTTGCATACCGTCTAGGAATCGACACTCGTAAAAACGACCAACAAATCCGTGGAGCAGTAGTATTGCCACACGGTACAGGTAAAACACAACGCGTATTAGTATTCGCAAAAGGTGACAAAGCTAAAGAAGCTGAAGCAGCTGGAGCAGACTACGTAGGCGAAAACGAATTGGCTGACAAAATCCAAGGTGGCTGGTTTGACTTCGACGTTATCGTTGCAACACCTGACATGATGGGTACTGTTGGACGTTTGGGTCGCGTATTGGGACCTAAAGGCCTAATGCCTAACCCTAAAACTGGTACAGTTACAATGGATGTAACTAAAGCTGTTGAAGAAATCAAAGCTGGTAAAGTAACTTACCGTGCTGACAAACAAGGTAACATCCATGTACCAATCGGTAAAGTATCATTCGACAACGAAAAATTGGTGGAAAACTTCCAAACAATCCACGATGTTGTATTGCGTGCTAAACCATCTGCAGCTAAAGGTCAATACATCAAAAACTTGAGTGTAGCTTCTACATTCGGACCTGGTGTTAAAGTTGATCCATCTTCTGTAGTAAAATAATTTTATAAAGCATCTTGACCTTGATGGTTATCTTTGCTATAATCATCAAGGTTAATATATGTCTTACCGAAGACAGTAGGGGGCTTGCGCCTTAATCATCCTACCGAGGAAGAATCCAGTTGAGAATTACACGGATCCTCTATGTCTAGGTGGCATAGAGTTTTTTGTTTTTACAAAAACTCTATTCAGAAACTTAGGAGGTGAACGATAAGATGAGTGAAGCTGCTATCGCTAAAAAACAAGAACTTGTAGAAATCGCTACTGGCAAAATGCAAGAATCTGCTTCTGTAGTTGTAGTTGATTACTTAGGACTTACTGTTGCTGAGGTGACAGAACTAAGAAAACAATTGCGCGAAGCTGGCGTTGAAATGCAAGTTTTGAAAAACTCTATTATTTCTCGTGCTGCAGTTGCTGCAGGACTAGAAGGTATGGAAGATATCTTCAAAGGCCCAACAGCCGTTGCTTTCAGTAAAGATGATGTTGTAGCACCAGCTAAAATCATGGCTGAATTTGCTAAAACAGCACCGAAACTTGAAATCAAAGGTGGCGTTATCGAGGGTAAAGTTGCTTCTAAAGAAGAAATTGAAGCTCTTGCTAAATTGCCAAACCGCGAAGGAATGTTGTCAATGCTACTTTCAGTATTGCAAGCACCTATGCGCAACTTTGCATTGGCTGTCAAAGCTGTATCCGAAAAAGATGCTGCTTAATAGCGTGCTAATTGCATCGTAAAAACAGAATTACCCATTAAAAAAAATAAACTAACATAAACGGAGGAAATTATAATGGCATTGAATGTTGAACAAATTATTGCTGATATTAAAGAAGCAACAGTTCTAGAATTAAACGATCTTGTAAAAGCAATTGAAGAAGAATTTGGAGTTACTGCAGCAGCACCTATGGCAGCAGCAGCAGCTGGTGCAGCTGTTGAAGAAGAACAAACTGAATTTAACGTAGAATTGGTTTCTGCTGGAGATAGCAAAATCAAAGTTATCAAAGTTGTTCGTGAAGCTACAGGCCTAGGCTTGAAAGAAGCTAAAGCTCTAGTTGATGGCGCTCCTGGCGTTATCAAAGAAGGTTTGTCTAAAGAAGACGCAGAAGCTATGAAAGCTCAACTTGAAGAAGTAGGCGCTTCTGTAGAATTGAAGTAATCTCGTTTCTGATAATTTTAAGGCTGGGACATATGTTCCGGCCTTTCTTTTTGTAAAAGGAGTGATAGTATGTCCGATCATTACTACACAAAAAATCCGTCTATTCAAAGTGACGAAGCAACATGGCGTTTTCGTCTGCGTGACAAAGAGTTCCGCTTTACATCCGATTCAGGCGTTTTCTCAAAAAATACAGTCGACTTTGGGTCGCGTTTGTTGATTGACTCGTTTGAATATCCAGAAGGAATCAGTGGTCCGATTTTGGATGTTGGTTGTGGCTATGGTCCTATTGGCTTAGCACTCGCATCAGCTTACCCAAATACGACAGTCGAAATGGTAGATGTAAATGAACGTGCTTTAAGCTTGGCGAAAAGAAATGCACAAGCCAATCAGGTTAAAAATATCAAAATTTATAGTTCGTCTGTTTATGACAACGTCGAAGGAACCAATCGTTTTGCAGCTATTGTAACCAATCCGCCAATCCGGGCAGGTAAACAAACCGTTCATCAAATCTTGAGTGAAGGCTATGCTTATCTCTTGCCAGGAGGAACGTTGACTGCCGTCATTCAAAAGAAACAAGGTGCACCAAGTGCCCAAAATAAAATGACAGAAGTTTTTGGTAATGCAGAAATTATCGCGCGTGACAAAGGATACTGGATTATCCAAAGTACCAAAGAAAGCGATGCTTGACATAGAATGCTTAGATAGGTATAATATGTAATACTGTAGACGCATAAGAAATAAATAGAAGAATGTGATTGAAATATTGTCCAATCGCGTTTTTCAGGCATAAAACAAAAGACAGAGAACAATTTCCCAGGAATTTGCATCGCTCTTTTGGTTTTTTTTTGCCAAAAAACCGGGTTTTACAGTCACTTGTTAGAAATTCGTAACATTTGTAACAGAAATGTAATATATAACTTGCGTCAAATTTATAAGGGGTGAAGAAGTTGTTAGGACATAATGTCAATTACGGTAAACACCGTACCCGCAGAAGTTATTCACGTATCAGTGAAGTATTAGAGCTTCCAAACCTGATTGAACTTCAAACGGATTCTTATAAATGGTTCTTGGATAAAGGACTTAAAGAAATGTTTGCTGACATTTCTCCGATTGAAGATCACACAGGAAACTTGGCTTTGGAATTCTTGGATTACGAATTGCAAACACCTAAGTACACCGTTACAGAAGCACGTTCACACGATGCTAACTACTCAGCGCCAATCTATGTGAAACTACGTCTGATCAATAAAGAAACGGGCGAAATCAAGGACCAAGAAGTTTTCTTCGGTGATTTCCCACTTATGACAGATATGGGTACTTTCATCATCAATGGGGCAGAACGTGTCATTGTTTCTCAATTGGTTCGTTCGCCAGGTGTTTACTACCATAATAAGATTGATAAAAATGGTAAAGAAACATTTGGTAACACAATGATTCCTAACCGTGGTGCCTGGATGGAATTCGAAACAGATGCAAAAGACATCTCTTATGTACGTATCGACCGTACGAGAAAGATTCCTTTGACTGTTTTGGTCCGTGCCCTTGGATTTGGTTCAGATGACCAAATTTTTGAAATTTTTGGTAATAACGACAGCTTGAAACTCACTGCTGAAAAAGATGTTCACAAAGTTTCTTCCGACTCTCGTGTTGAAGAAGGATTGAAAGATGTTTACGAACGTCTGCGTCCAGGTGAACCAAAAACGGCAGAGAGCTCTCGTAACTTACTTTATGCACGCTTCTTCGACCCAAGAAGATATGATTTAGCTCCTGTAGGTCGCTACAAGCTAAATAAGAAACTAAACATTAAAACAAGACTATATAACCAAATCCTTGCTGAAACATTGGTTGATCCTGAAACAGGAGAAATCTTGGCTGAAAAAGGAACTGAATTAAACCGTGAAGTAATGGATAAACTTGCGCCATACTTGGATAACGGACTAAATGAAGTTATTTTACAACCTTCAGAAGATGGTGTGGTTGTTGAACCAGTACGTATCCAAGTTGTTAAAGTTTACTCACAAGTAGACCCTGAAAAAGAAGTGAACATCATCGGAAACGGTGAAGTGGCTACTGAAATCAAGAACCTGACAACAGCAGATATTTTTGCTTCTATCAACTATTTCTTCAATCTGTATGAAGGATTGGGAAATACGGACGACATTGACCACTTGGGTAACCGTCGTATTCGTTCAGTAGGTGAGTTGTTGCAAAATCAATTCCGTATCGGTTTGTCCCGTATGGAACGTGTGGTACGTGAAAGAATGTCGATTCAAGACATTTCCACTGTTACCCCTCAACAATTGATCAACATCCGTCCAGTAGTAGCTTCCATTAAAGAGTTCTTTGGGTCTTCCCAATTATCTCAATTCATGGACCAACAAAATCCATTGAGTGAGTTGACGCATAAACGTCGTCTATCTGCTCTTGGACCCGGTGGTTTGACACGTGATCGTGCCGGCTATGAAGTTCGTGACGTTCACTATTCCCACTACGGCCGTATGTGTCCGATTGAAACGCCAGAGGGACCAAACATTGGTCTGATCAACAGTTTGTCTTCTTATGCGAAGATTAACGAGTATGGTTTTATCGAAACGCCTTACCGTCGTGTTGACTGGAATACACATAAAGTAACAGATATTATTGATTATTTAACAGCAGACGAAGAAGATAAATTTGTTGTTGCACAAGCGAACTCTATCTTAAATGAAGATGGAAGCTTTGCGAATGATATCGTAATGGCGCGTTATATTCATGATAACTTGGAAGTTCCTATCGAACGCGTTGACTATATGGATGTTTCCCCTAAACAGGTAGTTGCTGTTGCGACAGCATGTATTCCCTTCTTGGAAAACGATGACTCCAACCGTGCGTTGATGGGTGCCAACATGCAACGTCAAGCTGTGCCTTTGATTAACCCTAAAGCACCGTTTGTCGGAACAGGTATGGAATACGTAGCCGCACATGACTCTGGGGCAGCACTTCTATGTGAAAATGATGGTGTGGTTGAATATCTAGATGCTTCTGAAATTCGGGTACGTCGCGAAGACGGATCATTGGATAAATACACAGTAATCAAATTCCAACGTTCAAATGCGGGTTCTTGCTACAACCAACGCCCGATTGTACGCGTTGGTGATAAAGTAGAAAAAGGCGATATCCTGGCTGATGGACCTTCAATGGAAAACGGCGAGATGGCGCTTGGCCAAAACATCTTGGTAGCCTTCATGACTTGGGAAGGGTACAACTACGAGGATGCTGTTATCATGAACGAACGTCTTGTTAAAGACGACGTTTATACATCGATTCATATTGAAGAATATGAATCAGAAGCTCGTGATACAAAACTTGGACCTGAAGAAATTACACGCGAACTTCCTAACGTTGGGGAAGACGCTTTGAAAGATTTAGACGAACGCGGAATTATCCGCATCGGAGCTGAAGTTCGTGATGGCGACATCTTGGTTGGTAAGGTAACTCCTAAAGGGGTAACTGAACTTTCTGCAGAAGAACGTTTGTTACATGCGATCTTTGGTGAAAAAGCACGTGAAGTACGTGATACTTCCCTACGTGTTCCTCATGGTGGTGGCGGAATCGTTCACGATGTAAAAGTGTTTACACGTGAAGCGGGTGACGAATTATCGCCAGGTGTGAACTTGTTGGTACGTGTTTATATCGTTCAAAAACGTAAAATCAACGAAGGTGACAAGATGGCTGGACGTCACGGTAATAAAGGGGTTGTTTCCCGTATTATGCCGGAAGAAGATATGCCTTACTTGCCAGATGGAACACCAGTTGACATCATGTTGAACCCATTAGGGGTACCTTCACGTATGAACATCGGACAAGTTCTGGAATTACATATGGGTATGGCTGCTCGTCAATTAGGCATCTATATCGCAACACCTGTATTTGATGGTGCGAACGAGGAAGATGTTTGGGGTACAGTAGAAGAAGCAGGTATGGCAAGGGATGCGAAAACAATCCTTTATGACGGACGTACAGGTGAACCATTTGATAACCGCGTTTCCGTTGGTGTCATGTACTACTTGAAACTATCCCACATGGTCGACGACAAATTGCATGCACGTTCAACTGGACCATACTCCCTTGTTACACAACAACCATTGGGTGGTAAAGCGCAATTCGGTGGACAACGTTTCGGGGAAATGGAAGTTTGGGCATTGGAAGCGTACGGTGCTGCTTATACACTTCAAGAAATTTTGACTTACAAGTCTGATGATGTTGTAGGTCGTGTGAAGACATATGAAGCAATTGTTAAAGGCGAACCAATTCCAAAACCAGGTGTACCTGAATCATTCCGCGTTCTTGTTAAAGAGTTACAAGCTCTTGGTTTAGACATGAAAGTTCTAGATGAGAACAGAGAAGAAATTGAATTACGCGACATGGATGATGAAGACGAAGTTGTGAATTTCGAACGTTTGAGCAAACAAACTGAAGTTAAAAAAGATGACACAGAAGGCCGAGAAGGGTAATTCCCTTCTGGCACTTCGGTGCATTTCGTAAGCAAGACGAGCATATAGGGCAGCTCAACAGAAAAGGGAGGGAAGCCCCTTGATAGATGTTAATAATTTTGAACAAATGCAAATTACTCTGGCTTCACCTGACAAAATCCGTAGCTGGTCTTACGGAGAAGTTAAAAAACCAGAGACAATTAACTACAGAACACTGAAACCAGAAAAAGATGGTCTGTTTTGTGAGCGAATCTTTGGCCCTCAAAAAGACTGGAAATGTTCATGTGGCAAGTACAACGGTATCCGTTACAAAGGAATTGTTTGTGACCGCTGTGGTGTTGAAGTAACGCGTTCGAAAGTTCGTCGTGAACGTATGGCGCATATCGAGCTAGCAGCACCCGTAACACATGTATGGTATTTCAAAGGTATTCCAAGTCGTATGGGTCTTGTATTGGATATGAGTCCGCGTGCATTGGAAGAAATCATTTACTTCGCTAGTTATGTTGTTATTGATCCAGGTGATGCAACACTGGAAGCTAAACAATTACTGACTGAGCGCGAATATCGTGAAAAACGTGCGCAATATGGAAACAGATTCCAGGCAGCTATGGGTGCAGAGGCAATTAAGCAACTCTTGCAACGTGTTGATTTGGAAACTGAATGTGAAGAACTAAAAGAACAATTGAAAACAGCAACAGGTCAAAAACGTACGCGTGCAATTCGCCGTTTGGATATCCTGGATGCGTTCCGTTCGTCTGGTAACAAACCAGAATGGATGGTTATGGATGTTGTTCCAGTTATTCCTCCAGATATTCGCCCGATGGTGCAATTGGAAGGTGGCCGTTTCGCAACGAGTGACTTGAACGATTTGTATCGTCGTGTTATCAACCGTAACAACCGTTTGAAACGTTTGTTGGACCTAAACGCTCCAAACATTATCGTTCAAAACGAAAAGCGGATGCTACAAGAAGCGGTTGATGCTTTGATCGATAATGGTCGCCGTGGCCGTCCTGTTACAGGACCTGGTAACCGCCCATTGAAATCTCTTTCTCACATGTTGAAAGGGAAACAAGGTCGTTTCCGTCAAAACTTGTTGGGTAAACGTGTTGACTATTCTGGTCGTTCTGTAATCGTAGTTGGTCCCTTCTTGAAGATGTACCAATGTGGATTGCCAAAAGAAATGGCATTAGAATTGTTTAAACCATTCTTGATGAAAGAACTTGTGCAACGTGAGTTGGCAGGAAACATCAAAAGTGCTAAACGTAAAATTGACCGTATGGACAACGATGTATGGGATGTCCTGGAAGAAGTTATCCGTGAACATCCAGTTCTATTGAACCGGGCTCCTACGTTGCACAGATTGGGTATCCAAGCTTTCGAACCTGTATTGGTTGAGGGTAAAGCAATCCGTCTGCATCCTTTGGTGTGTGAAGCCTACAACGCCGACTTTGACGGTGACCAAATGGCTGTTCACGTTCCGTTGAGTGAAGAAGCTCAAGCTGAAGCACGTTTGTTGATGCTGGCTGCACAAAACATTTTGAACCCTAAAGATGGTAAACCAGTTGTTACACCATCTCAGGATATGGTTTTGGGTAACTACTATCTAACAATGGAAGAAGCAGGAAAAGTTGGAGAAGGTATGATTTTCTCTAATCCAAATGAAGTTGATATGGCTTATGAGAATGGGTATGTACATCTACATACGCGTATTGGTTTGAATACACAATCTTTACCAGGTAAACCTTGGACAGAAGATCAAAAAGGCAAAATTTTGATTACGACTGTTGGTAAAGTAATGTTCAACGCGATTATGCCGGAAGAGTTCCCATACATGAACGAACCAACGCAAGCAAACCTTGAAGAAGCAACACCAGATAAGTACTTTGTTGAATCAAGTACAGACATAAAAGCACATATCGAACAACAAGAAGTTGTGGGACCATTCAAGAAGAAAAATCTTGGAAACATTATCGCTGCTGTATTTAAAAAATACCATGTCACAGAAACATCACGTATGCTTGATAAGATGAAGGACTTGGGTTACCGAATCTCTACTCGTTCAGGTATTACGGTTGGTATTGCTGATATCTTGGTATTGGAATCTAAAGCAGAAATCATCGATAAAGCTCACTCGCAAGTTGATGCGATTTCAAAACAATTCCGTCGTGGTTTGATTTCCGATGATGAACGTTACAATAGTGTCATTAACACATGGAACGCTGCTAAAGACGAAATCCAAATCAGACTGATTGAATCCTTGCGTCAAGAAAACCCAATCTTCATGATGTCGGATTCCGGAGCCCGTGGTAATATCTCCAACTTTACGCAACTAGCGGGTATGCGTGGTTTGATGGCTTCTCCATCAGGTAAAATCATGGAGTTACCGGTTATCTCAAACTTCCGTGAAGGTTTGACAGTCTTGGAAATGTTCTCCTCAACTCACGGTGCCCGTAAAGGGATGACGGATACGGCTTTGAAAACTGCCGATTCCGGTTACTTAACACGTCGTTTGGTTGACGTTGCACAAGATGTTATCGTTCGTGATGATGATTGTGGAACAGACGGTGGCTTGAATATCTCGGCTATTCGTGAAGGAAACGAAGTTATCGAATCCTTGGAAGAGCGTTTGATTGGCCGTTATGCTCAAAAATCAATCTTAAACCCTGAAACTGGGGAAGTATTAGTTGGACACAACGAATTAATCACAGAAGACTTGGCACGTGAAATTGTGGAACTGGGTATCGAACAAGTTACCATCCGTTCTGTCTTCACATGTAATACACGTCACGGTGTATGTAAACACTGTTACGGTATGAACTTGGCAACTGGTAATGAAGTCGAAGTTGGAGAAGCTGTTGGTACGATCGCAGCGCAATCCATCGGTGAACCGGGTACACAATTGACCATGCGTACATTCCATACGGGTGGGGTTGCCGGAGACGATATTACACAAGGTTTGCCTCGTATCCAAGAAATTTTCGAAGCGCGTAATCCAAAAGGGCAAGCAATCGTTACGGAAGTAACGGGTGAAGTGATCTCTATTGATGAAAATGCTGCTGAACGTTCTAAAGAAGTAACCGTGAAGGGTATTACGGATACACGTACATACGCAATTCCTTATACTTCTCGTATGAAAGTAGCTGAAGGTGATTACGTTCACCGTGGGGAAGCATTGACTGAAGGGTCAATCGATCCGAAAGAATTGCTACGTGTTCGTGATGTATTGTCTGTTGAAACTTACTTGCTACGTGAAGTTCAAAAAGTTTACCGTATGCAAGGGGTAGAAATCGGCGACAAACATATTGAAGTAATGGTTCGTCAAATGTTACGTAAAGTTCGTATCATGGATCCAGGTTCAACTGAAATCTTGCCTGGTACATTGATGGATATCGCTGATTTTACTGATCGTAACGAAGCGAGCATCAAAGCTGGTGAAGTGCCTGCAACGGCACGTCCAGTACTATTGGGTATTACGAAAGCTTCCTTGGAAACAAACAGCTTCCTATCAGCTGCTTCCTTCCAGGAAACAACACGTGTCCTAACAGATGCTGCATTACGTGGTAAGACCGATGACCTACTAGGTCTGAAAGAGAATGTTATTATCGGTAAGGCTATTCCTGCTGGTACAGGAATGTCACGTTACCGTAAGATGTCACCAAAAGCAGTAAACGCTGGAACAGCAAGTGCTTATAGCATTTCGACTGCACCACCTGCTGAAACGGACACAGATACATTGGCAGAGTAAAAAAGGAAAACACCCGAATCTATTCTAACGAATAGGTTCGGGTGTTTTTTTGGTTCTTGGTTATCTGGTGTTGGTGAAGGAAATGCCCTTCGGCCTCCGTGTTTGCTTGTGTACTGCCATGAGCCTTGCAAGCCTCAATGGTCCCTACTTTCGCATTGCATCCTTGACACGGCCACAAGCAACCCCGACTTCAAAATCCGTCAGGACTTAAGTGGGGAGTGTTCATTGAAAGAACTCTTTTATGACGAAGAAAGCACCGATTAAATAAGGTCCAAAAGGTATAGGTTCCTGTAAGGATTTTTTAAAGAAGAAGCTAATCAGAGCTAGAAGGGCAGCCATAAATAATAACCAAGTGCTTGGGACAGGTCCAAGGTAAAAACCGGCAATCATCAGGAATTTAATATCCCCGCCACCAAGCCCGTCTTTAATAGTTATGGAACTTAGGGCTGTGATAATAAGCATTGTAATAGCCCCGAGTAATGACTGGAGAGAACCAGGATCCAGAAACGACAGGGAAAAAAGGATAATTTGCAATGTATCAGGAATAATCATGTAGTGGTGGTCAATAGCCGCCATTAGAAAAAGGATTGAATAAAGAATGAGACTCAGTAATAATCGTTCACCCGTATATTTATTAAAAATGAATAGGGTAATCAGGCCTCCAACGCATTCATATAGTAGATAAGTAATTGGCACTCGGCTATAGCAGTACCGACACCGGCCTCCATTCCTTAGATAGGAGAAAACAGGGACAAGGTCAAAGGCCCCTAGTTTTTTGCTGCAAGTGTCGCACTCCGAACGCGACCACCCTATCATATCGCCTTTAGGAATTCGAATGGCTAGCAGATAAAGAAAGGATGCCCAGGCGCTACCTAACATAAAAAAATAAAAATGACTCATCTTTTTCCACCTCTCAAAATCGTTCTACATATATATAAGCGAAAAAAGCCAAAAACCATTTTTTTATTATGAAAGAAATTCTTATCTTTCCAAAAATGGATATTTCTATATAATAGTTAAGAGGACTTTCTCGAATAAGTAGTAAAGGTGAGATAAATGGAAGAAAAAAGCATGGTTTTAGCTAAAGATAATCCGCAAAAATGGTTCGTCCGTTTTCTTAAGGGAATTGCAGTTGGAGTAGGAGCCATCTTGCCTGGTCTTTCAGGTGGTGTACTAGCTGTAATATTTAATATCTATGACCCCTTATTAAAATTTTTAGGAAATATGAAACAACATTTTAAGGAAAATGTGCTTTACTTTATTCCGGTTGGGATAGGTGGCGTTCTTGGTGTCGTTCTATTCTCCTTGTTTGTTGAACAAGCTTTCGGAAAATTTGCTGCTCAGTTTACGTGTCTCTTTATTGGATTCGTAGCAGGAACTTTCCCATCATTATTTAAAACGGCGGGTAAAGAAGGTCGTAATAATGGAGACTGGCTAACACTTGTACTTTCAGCGGTTGCCATTTTCTTGATCATGTTGATGGGAAGCGCGAGTTTAACTGCCGTTCAGCCAAGTTTCTTAGCATGGATATTCTCTGGTATCTTGATTGGTCTTGGTGTAATCGTACCAGGTATGAGCCCGAGTAATTTCCTGATTTATTTTGGTTTATATGACAAAATGGCCGCAGGTATATCTGCATTTGATTTTAGTGTAATCATTCCATTAGGTATCGGAGTAGTGGCGTGTGTCATTTTCTTTGCGAAGCTGGCAAACTGGTTGTTTTTTAAATACTATTCTAAAATGTATCATTTCATTCTAGGCATGGTCGTTGGATCCTCACTGGCAATTTTTCCAACGACGGTATTTCCATCAATGACCCAAAGAGGATTGCAAGAATCAGGGTTAACTTTTGGATCAGCCCTTGTATTTTCAGTTGTCATGTTTATTATTGGAACAATTTTTTCGTTGTGGTTTAGCCGTGTGGAAAATAAATATTCAGTAGAATAGATAGAAGAGTGGGACAACAGGCGTTTAGCCCCGAATCACTGGAGCGAATAAGCGCAATATGGTCGCAGGCCATCTGAGCATTATTCGTGAAGTGGACGTCGGGGCTGCCTGTTGTCGCACGTTTATAATACAGATATTCGTATATCGGAACGAGGGTGAGACTTTTGTCTCACCCTTTTTTGTGGCTATTTATTTGATGAGTATGTTTAAATTTTAACGGACAAAAACGCTAGCTTTAAAGGATTTCAAAAAATGTTTAAAAAAAGAAAGCGTTTCCTTGACTTTGATTTTATTTGTGGCATAATAATTAGTGCACGGTAATAAAATTAATTTTCAAAAAACACTTGACCGTGCTCTTTGCAGATGCTATTATATAAAAGTTGCCGCGAGCACTTCATGGAAAACACAAAAAAAGAAATTTTAAAAAAGTGTTGACAAAGAGTTGCGCAGGTGATAATATTAAGAAGTTGTCACGAACGAAACATCACGTAACACGTGATAACGGATTGACCTTTGAAAACTGAACAAAGAATGAACGAACCAAACGTGCAGGGCATCCTAACGGATGCACATTAAGCCGACACGCA
>NZ_JBQPRC010000017.1:0-24407 GCF_052266745.1 Jeotgalibaca sp. A127 | reverse complement strand
TTTCATCGGTTGCAAACAAGCGAAATAACATCCCACGAAAATCCTTGGCATACCAGACGCCACTGGAAGTATTTTTGAGTTACCTAGACGAATCTACTTTGTCTAGCTTAAATTGACAAATCAAAATGTAAGAAGTTTACAAAATAAAAAAAGCATCTACAAGTGCTTTTCAAGGTAATTATGAGCGTTCACTCATTTTACCAGTATTTGTAATAGAATAGCACATTCCCTTATTACCGTCAATATTTCTGACGACGCCATCGCATAATAGCAATATTCTCATAGCTTTTTGGTCTATCGCATTTCGATATGGTGAAGATAACAAATACAAAAAAGCTCACCCATCATGAGAAATGGGTGAGTAATTACAGTTATTTAACTTCGTTGCGTTCGTTCCATGATTCTACATAATGGAAAGTACGGTTACCGGCCTCCGCACCATCACCCACTGCTGTAGTGATTTGACGCAGTGATTTTTTCCGTACATCACCAACTGCAAAAATACCAGGTACAGTTGTTTCCATATACTCATTGGTCAAAACCCAACCTTCTTCATCAGTGATGTTAAGGTCTACAAAAGCATCCGTTTGTGGCAAAATACCCACATATACAAACACACCATCAGTAGCGTGCGTACTAACTTCACCGGTTTTTACGTTTTTGGTTATAACACCAGTCACTTTATTACCATCACCTTGAATTTCTTCTACCACTGTGTCCCAGACAAAATCTACTTTTTCATTTTTGAATGCACGATCTTGTAAAATCTTTTGGGCACGCAATGAATCACGGCGATGAATAATATCAACCTCTGAAAATTGTGTTAAGTATGTTCCTTCCTCAACTGCAGAATCCCCGCCACCTACAACGACAAGTTCTTTGTTACGGAAAAAGGCGCCATCACAAACGGCACAATAAGAAACACCGCGTCCGTTATACTGGTCTTCACCGGGAACATTCAATTTTCTATGCTGTGAGCCGGTTGCAATAACAACCGCTTTTGTTTTATAACTTTTCTTACCAGCCTCAATAATATGGTAATTGTCTTCTTGTTTAATACCTTTCACGTCTCCATAGACATGCTCGGCACCAAAACGCATTGCACTATTATACATTTTATCCGCTAATTCTGGGCCCAAGATGGAGTCATAACCAGGATAGTTTTCTACTTCCGCTGTATTGATTAACTCTCCTCCTGGAACGCCTCTTTCTAAAATAAGCGTTCTTAAATTCGAACGAGACGCATACAGGGCCGCTGTCATACCGCCTGGACCTGCACCGATGATGACAACATCGTAAATTTTTTCTGTTTGTTCCATGGTTTTCTCCCTTCAATACCAACATTTACTTCTTTATTATAACGAGGTTCGTTATTTTAGGCTATTTTTCTGCCTGTTCAAGGCTTTCACCTAACGTAATAATATAATCTTTTAATTTATCCTTCATTTCTGGATGTTGAAGGCCATACGTAATGCTAGTAGCCAAGAAACCAAATTTGTCTCCCACATCAAATCGCTGACCTTTAAAGTTTTTGGCAAATACACGTTGTGTTTTATTCAATGTGTCAATGGCATCCGTCAATTGAATTTCGCCACCTGCTCCAACTTCTTGTTTTTCTAAAATTTCGAAGATTTCTGGTGTCAATAAGTAACGACCGATAATGGCATAGTTACTCGGTGCATCTTCGGGTTTTGGTTTTTCCACAAAACGACGTACATTTAGGAGTCCTTCTTCCAATTGGTTATCTGGATCGATAATACCATATTTCGAAGTCTCTTCATGGGGTACTTCCATAACTGCAATCGTTGAAGCGTACGTTTTTTCATAACCTTCAATTAGTTGCCTTGTCAAAGGAACCTCGTCCACCATTAAGTCGTCACCCAACATAACCACAAATGGTTCATCTCCTACAAATGCTTTCGCTTGGAGAACTGCATGCCCTAATCCCAGTGGATAAGATTGTCGTACAAAATGAATACGAATCCCTGTTGTTTCTTGAACCAATTTCAATAAATCATCTTTACCTTTATCTCTTAGGTTTGTTTCTAATTCAACATTGGAGTCAAAGTGGTCCTCGATTGGACGTTTACTCTTTCCAGTTACGATTAAAATATCTTCTATACCTGACTCGATTGCTTCTTCTACAATAAACTGAATGGTTGGCTTATCAACAATGGGTAACATTTCTTTTGCCATTGCTTTAGTTGCCGGTAAAAAACGTGTTCCAAATCCTGCTGCTGGAATAACTGCTTTTTTAACTTTTTTCAATTTATTCTTCCTCCGATTTCAGTTTAGATGTGCTATGTTCTGCTTTACTATCTCGTAACATAAGATCTTCGATTACCTCATCTACATGCGCATTTTCAAACAGGACACGGTAAATGGCAGTCGTAATTGGCATATCGATTCCTTTTTCTTGAGCCAATTCGTAGGCCGCTTTAGTTGTTTCAACACCTTCCACAACCATACCCATATTCGCCAATATTTCATCCAATGGCACGCCCTTACCAATCAAGTTTCCAGCACGCCAGTTTCTGGAGTGAACACTTGTGGCTGTAACAACTAAGTCACCCACGCCACTTAACCCGATAAAAGTTAAGGGATCTGCACCAAATGCAACGCCCAAACGGCTGATTTCAGCCAATCCACGGGTAATTAAAGCCGCTTTGGCATTATCACCATAGCCAAGGCCTACTAATGCCCCAGCACCAACAGCGATAATGTTTTTCAATGCTGCGCCTAGTTCAACCCCGATGACGTCACCATTTGTATAAACCCGAAAGTAGTTATTCATAAATAATTTTTGAACTTCTGCACGAGCAGCCGTTGATGAAGAAGCGGCCGTGATGGTTGTAATATCCCTTTTGGCAACTTCCTCTGCATGGCTCGGTCCGGATAAAACAACGATTCCATTGTGTTTGTCAGCGTCCATCTCTTCGTCGATAATCACTGAAATACGTTTATGGGTTACTTGTTCCAAGCCTTTACTTGCATGAATCAAAATGGGCCTTTGCTTTCCATCAAGAATGGCATTCACTTGTTGTGAGACAGAACGAATCGCTTTTGTTGGAATGACGAATAAAATAAAATCAACATCTTTCAACGCTTCTTCCAGTTTTGTGTAAGCCACAATCGTCTCTCTCAACTTTAATCCAGGTAAATAATGCTCATTTGTATGTTTTTCATTAATCTCGTCAATTTGCGCCGGGACGTTTCCCCAAATATTAACATAGTGGCCATTTTCACTTAAGACCATTGCTAAAGCTGTCCCCCAGGATCCAGCTCCTAAAACGGCAATTTTTTTCATTTTTTAAACTCCTTCGACGTGTTCATTCCCAGATTAATTTCCGTATAATAGGGATCTTTTGGATAGTGATTATACCGACGGAAAGCCCAGGCAGCAATTGCCGCCACAATCAACACGATAGAAAGCAATTGTGAGACACGGATGTTGGCAAATAAATACAAGCTGTCCGTGCGCATACCTTCGATAAAGAAACGGCCAAAGGCATACCAAATGACATAAGCGAAAAAGACTTCCCCTTCACGAAGCAATTTAGGTCTTCTGCGTAGATATAAAATAATTAAAAAGCCCAATAGGGACCAGAGTGATTCATAAAGAAAGGTCGGATGGTAATAGACACCGTTGATATTCATTTGATTAATAATGAATTCCGGTAAAAACAAGCCCTCCAAAAATTCACGGGTTACTTCTGCACCATGGGCTTCTTGGTTAATGAAGTTACCCCAACGTCCGATTGACTGTGCAATCAATACGCCAGGAGCCAAAACATCCAAAGTCAACATAAATGGAACCTTTTTGTTTTTGGAAAAGAAGTAAACGACGATGGCCCCCGTAATCAAGGCACCATAAATCGCTATGCCCCCGTTCCAAATTTGCAGAATCTGACCGGGATTCGCCAAGTAATAATCAAGTTCAAACAGCACATAATAAGCTCTTGCACCTAGTATTGCGATTGGAACTGCCCAGAAAGCCAAGTCCAGAATATAATCCTGAGGCATACCTTTACGGTCACCTTCATTAGAAGCAAGATACATGGCAATCATTATCCCGATGCCGATAATGACACCATACCAGGCTACTTCAAAACTGCCGATCCTAATCGCTATGGGATCAATAGCCGCTAAAAGTTTATTCATTTTATTCCTCCATTTAAACTAAATTTCCTTGCGCGAATTTTCCTTGATCAGGTTCTCTAAATTCCGTTCAAATGTTTCTGCTGCATTATAACCCATCGTTTTCGCACGGTAATTCATAGCTGCCATTTCAACGATAATCGCCAAATTACGACCTGTTTTTACAGGAACCGTAATCTTTGGTATTTGGACATCTAAAATTGAAACTAATTCTTCATCAGTACCTAGACGTTCAAATTTTTTATCTTGGGTCCATAAGGCCAAGTTAACGATTAAGTTGACTTCATTCGTTTGTTTGACGGCACCAGCTCCAAATAAAGTCATGACGTCCATTATGCCGATACCACGGATTTCAATCAAATGACGTAAAATAGAAGGTGCTTCCCCCATCAAGGTATCATCATCATGTTGATAAAGGTCAATCCTGTCATCCGCAACGAGGCGGTGCCCTTTTTGGATTAATTCCAAGGCTGTTTCAGATTTTCCAACGCCAGAATCACCGGTAATCATGACGCCCATCCCGAATACATCCACCAATACACCGTGCATGGATATACGTTCAGCCAAGCGACTTTCCAGGAAGTTTGTGACATTACTTGATACACGAGTCGTTTTTGATGTAGCTTGCAACAGTGGAATACCAGCTTCTTGACACGCTTTGATCAATTCAGCAGGCGGATCGATGCGACGCGCAATGATGAAACAAGGTGTCTCTTTTTGACAAAGACGACGCATGATGATTAAGCGTTCTTCTGAAGACATCCGCGCTAAAAAGGATGTTTCCGTTTGGCCCATAAGTTGGACACGCCAAGACGGATAAAAATTGAAATAGCCTGTTAGTTCAACGCCTGGACGGTGGATTTCAGTTGACGTAATTTCTTTATTTAAAAATTCTTCGCCAATAATAACTTTAAATGTAGAAGCCTTAATCAGTTCTTTAATGGTTACTTTATTCGGCATTGCATTCCCTCACTCTATAAATATAGTATGATTTCTCGTTCGATTCTCAATTCAAGTTTTCCTATTAATCTTAACATTATTGGGGCTTGTAAGAAAGGCAAAAAGTTTAGAGGCTTTTCTGGAATAATTTGCTTAATAAAAATTAAAAAGAGCCGAGAATTTCTTCTCGACTCTTGTTAATTACGATTTTCAATTACACTTTGGACAAGTGAAAGGATTAAGGAAACGAGTAAGGCAACGCCAAAGGAGCTGAATTGAAAACCTGGTCCCACCAAGGCGGAAGTTAGTGTAAGCATCAATGCGTTGATGATGAAACTAAATAAACCGAGCGTAAGAATGGTTATTGGAAAAGAAAGAATGTGAAGAATCGGTTTCACAAAAATATTTACCAAGGCCAAAACGAGACTCGCTCCTAGTGCAGTCCAACCACTTGTGACCGTGAACCCCGGCAAGAAAAAGGCCAAGGCCAAAAATACGACCGTACTAACCCCTATTTTCTGCCAGAAGCCCATTAGAAATCGCTCCAGTCGTCTTTATCCGTTTTTTCTTTTTCTACGGGTTTTGCTTCTTTACGTGGACGACGGCGAGCCGTTCTTTCACGGTTGTCATACTGTGTTTGATCACGAGCACCTCTATCTGGTTCAGGCATCAATAGCGCCAACAGGATATAGAGAAAGACCGGCGATCCCACGCCTGCAAAAGCGAAGATTAAGAAAACAATACGAACAATCGTTGAGTCAATTCCAAAGTACTCAGCCAATCCACCTAGTACACCACTCACTTGTCTGTCAGTAGCTGATTTTGTTAGTTTTTTCATGATTATCCCTCTCTTTTATTAGTATGCATCTGCATCTTTTAATAAGATGCTGCCATTTGTTGTTTTTAATTCTACCATAACTGGGGCATTGTCGACGACTCTGCGGAATTGTAAATGTTTATTTGTTTTTTCATCACGTTGATTGATGACTTCCACATTCTCCATGCGATTTTTAATGCTTCCCAAGGAACTATGCGCATCCAGTTCGATACTTTTATCTTCGGGGATGGATAGTTTAACCGTTCCGTTTACAGAGGTCGCTTCAATCCGTTTGACCTCTAAATCTGTGTGGGTAATGCGGATATCACCATTGATGATGGACAGGTGTGAACTGGAGACGTGACTCTTAACTGTAATATCGCCATTAATCAATTTTGCGATCACATCTACTAAACGACTGTCCATGATGGTGATATGACCATTTCCTCCATCAAGCTCCAACATCGTTGCCTCAACGTTTTTAAATGCCATATTCCCATTGGTTGACTTCAAGTAGATATCTTTCCCTTTGAAGTCATCTACGCTTACGTTTCCGTTTAGCAACTTGATTGCCAAATAGTCATATTCCCGTTCTGGAAGTGAAACAACTACATCACAGCGAATGCGTTTGTTTGGAACATGGAAAGTTAATTGATCTTCATCAATTTCAATGTTGCTACGTGCTTCAAATGCCGCCAACGGTGTTTCTTCTTCATACTTCGCATAAATTTTGACGTCAGCTGCGACATGGATATCTTCTTTATCCCATTTTTTCAGTTGGATATTTCCGTTTGCCAGTTGGAAATCCAGAATCGTCGCTGTTGCATTTTCAAAATTGAATTCATGTTTAAATTTGCTGGTAACCAGTCCTGGAATGTTCATGTTCAAGTCTACTTCTTTCCACTCCAGATTATCTGTAATGCTATTAACAGTGGCAGTCACAAATTGACCAAGTTGAGAACCAAGTTTGTTTAATTTACTTCCCAAATCGCTCGCAGTTTCTTTCCACTCTTCTTTATTACCAAACTTCTCCCCGAATGATTTCACATTCGTTTCGAGTTGCTCTTTTTTCAATGTGCGCATTTGTTCTTCCATTTTAATTTTTTCTTGACGCAAGGAACGTTCTTGGGAACGAAGTGCTTCGAGTTCCTCGTCCAAACGTAATGCTTCCATACTCAGTTCCGGTGTCATTGTTTCCAGTTCTTCCTGGGTAGCAATTGCCTGTCTGCGCTCTTCTTTCGCACTGATTTGGCGGCGCAAGATTTGTAATGCCTCAGTTTTTTCATCTACCCTGGAAGAGAAATAAGAAATTTCACTAGCAAGTGATTCTAAAATTTTCTCGAAATTTTCTCTGTCCTTTTTGTCTGTCGCTTTCTGTGTTTCTTCAGCAGTTGGCTCTGCTTCTTCCATTTTTTCATGTGTCACAGTAAAATCTTGCGCTTCACTTTTAAGCGCTTCTTCTTTAACTTGTTTTTTAGCTGAATTTTCAAGAAGCTCAATTGCTTCTTCCGTTGAAATGATGCCTTGTTTGACCAATGCTAAAATGCGTTCTCTTTCGTTCATGATCTTTCCTCCTATATCTTTTCAACACAAAGCCTATTTGCTATCTACCATCTGAAAGGGTTGTTATCTTATGTTTCTATTATGCCAAGATTCTAGATTGAAGTCATAGGTCTTAAGGTTGATTTCCGCTTACACAGCAATACTTAGAGATAGGTAGAGGGCAACACAAAAAGAGAGTGCTCAAAAAGGCGTTTAGCCCCGAACCACTGGAACGAATAAGCACAAGATGGTCGCAGACCATCTGAGCATTATTATAGAGGCACTGTGGGCTAACGCCCAAGTGTATCATGTTTGTAAGCTGCTGAAGCAGCAACAACCATGACAAAGTGGCGTCGAGGCTGCCTTTTTGAGCACGTTTGTGTTGAAGTATTCGTAAATAGATAAGGGTCTGGGAGTTATTCCCAGACCCTATCCTACATATGAGCATTTATTTGAAAACGTGCAATAACAGACAACCCGCTCGTCTCTTTTTATTGTTTGTTACGAGCCTTATCACGTTCCATGACCCTCTTCAAATAAAGGCCTGTATGACTTGCTTTCACTTCAGCGACTTCCTCAGGGGTCCCGGTTGCGATAACCATTCCGCCCCCAACGCCACCTTCTGGTCCCATATCGATCACATAATCGGCTGTTTTAATAACATCCAGATTATGTTCAATGACCAATACTGTATTCCCTTGATCAACGAGACGCTGCAGCACTTCCAACAACTTCGCGATGTCATGCGTATGCAAACCAGTTGTCGGTTCATCCAGAATATATAAGGTTTTTCCAGTCGATACACGTTGTAACTCACTCGCCAACTTCATCCGTTGGGCTTCACCACCGGATAAGGTTGTAGCAGGTTGGCCTAGCGTAACATATCCTAAGCCTACATCGGAAATGGTTTGGAGTTTGCGACGAATTTTCGGAACAGCTTCAAAATAAACCAACGACTCATCAATCGTCATCTCCAAAACTTCCGCGACATTTTTCCCCTTGTACTTCACTTCCAGTGTCTCGGAATTATAGCGGTGTCCGTGACAGACTTCGCATGGTACATAAATGTCTGGCAAAAAATGCATCTCAATTTTCAAGATCCCGTCACCCTTACACGCTTCACAACGACCACCTTTAACGTTGAAACTAAAACGTCCTTTACTATAGCCACGAATCTTCGCTTCATTTGTACTGGCAAAGAGATCCCGTACGTCATCAAAAACGCTTGTGTATGTAGCCGGGTTACTACGCGGAGTCCTTCCGATAGGACTTTGATCAATATTAATCACTTTTTCCAATTCATGATAACCGGAAATACGCTTAAACTTCCCGGGTTTTTCTTTCGTCCTGGTTAGTTCACGAGATAAGGCAGGTTTTAACACGCGGTTCACTAATGAGCTCTTACCAGAACCAGAGACACCCGTGACGGCAATAAAACGACCAATGGGAAAGGATACATCAACATTTTTCAAGTTGTTCTCTTGGGCACCTTCAACCAGGATTTCGCCTCGGTCTTCCGCTCTTCTTTCTTCTGGTACGGGAATAAAAGTTTTGCCAGCTAGATACTGACCGGTGATGGATTCTTCTACTTGCATCACTTCTTCAGGCTTTCCAGCAGCCACAATCTGGCCGCCCAGTTCCCCTGCACCTGGTCCGATATCAATCAAATAGTCAGCTTGCATCATGGTTTCTTCGTCATGTTCCACAACGACTAGCGTGTTACCTAAATCCCGCATCTTTTTCATGGACTCAATCAATAAGTCATTATCACGTTGGTGCAAACCAATAGAAGGTTCATCCAAAATGTACAGAACACCTGATAGATTGGAACCAATTTGCGTAGCCAGACGAATACGTTGCGCTTCTCCCCCTGATAAACTGCCCGCGATCCTGCTTAATGTCAGGTACTTCAATCCAACGTTACGCAAGAAAGTCAAACGCGATTTGATTTCCCTTAAAATTGGTGCTGCAATCTCTTGCTCTGCGCCCTCCAATTTCAGGTTTTCAAAGAAGCTGATCGCTGAGTCGATGGAATAATGGGTGACTTCTGCAATATTTTCTCCTGCTACTTTTACAGCCAGAGCTTGTTCATTCAAACGATCGCCATGACATTTTTGACAAGCCAATTCTGTCATGTATTCACGCATCACACGACGGGTAAAATCACTCGAAGACTCGTGGTAACGACGGCTGATATTGTTCATGACTCCTTCAAAGGGCATATTCACATCCCGAACTGTACCAAATTCATTCTTATGGTAAAAGTGGAACTTTTCACCTTTTGTCCCTTTTAAAACCAAGTCTTGATGTTCCGATGGTAAATCCTCAAACGGCACATCCATCGCAATTTCATACTGTTCACAAAACTGGCGTAACATTTCCGGATAATAGTTTGAACTGATGGGGTTCCAGGGTGCTAAAGCGCCCTCCGCAATGGTTAGTTGACGGTCAGGAACAACCAAGTCCGCATCGACTTCCAACTTAGATCCCAATCCATCACATTCTGAACAAGCCCCATAAGGTGCATTAAATGAGAACAACCGCGGTTCAATTTCCCCCACTGTAAAGCCACACTTCGGACAAGCATAATGTTCACTAAACATCATTTCTTCCCCGTCAATGATGTCAATAACGACATACCCATCAGCTAAATTTAATGCTGATTCCACTGAATCGTATAAACGCGAACGAATACCTTCTTTGACCACAATCCGGTCAATAATAATAGAAATATTATGATTCGTATTTTTATTTAATTCAGGTACATCTCCAATATCATAAATTTCACCATCGACTTGAACACGGACATAGCCTTGCTTTTTGATTGATTCAAAAACCTTTTTGTGTTGCCCTTTCTTACCGTAAACAATTGGAGCCATTATTTGCATCCGCGTACGTTCAGGCAGTTCCATTACTTGATTGACAATTTGTTCCGGTGATTGACTACTAATCTCTGTTCCATCATTGGGACAAATAGGATGACCGATTCTGGCAAACAGTAAACGTAAATAATCATTGATCTCTGTTACCGTTCCAACAGTTGATCTAGGGTTATTGTTGGTAGATTTTTGATCAATCGCAATCGCTGGACTCAAACCATCAATACTATCAACATCTGCTTTTTCCATTTGGCCCAAAAACTGACGCGCATAAGCCGAAAGACTCTCGACATATCGTCTTTGCCCTTCAGCATACAACGTATCAAAAGCCAGTGAACTTTTCCCCGAGCCCGACAATCCGGTCACAACAACCAACTGGTCTCTAGGAATCGTTACATCAATATTTTTTAAATTATGAGAACGTGCTCCACGCACGACTATTTGGTCTTTTGCCATGTTTTTCTTCCTTTTTAATAAGATTATATTTTTTCTATCATACCACGAAACAATAAAAAAGAACACTAGTTCGCAATTGCTAATGGGTGTGAGCCGCATGCTCCATTGCCAAGTGCAGGATGTCATAAACGTGAGAATCTTCTTGACTATACAAAATATTCTTTCCGACACGGCGGCTTTTCACCAATTTGGCTTCTTTGAGTTTTCTAAGTTGATGGGAAACAGCGGATTGTTCCATCTCCAATGCGTCGGCAATCGCATTGACATGCCACTCCTTGGTTTCTAACAAGTACAAAATCCTAAATCGCGTTTTGTCTCCCAGTATCTTAAACATTTTAATGGTTTGATTGGTAATTTCCGGATCCATTTGATTTAACATCCACTACCCTCCTTGGGTTCATTTTCTCCCTAATTTTACCAGAACATAAAAAAAAAGGCTGAGAATTAGTTCCCAGCCTTTTCTTACCTGAATAAATTAGTTTAATTCTGAAAGTTCACCTGTTTTTAGGTAGACGATACGCTCACAGATATTGGTGACGTAATCACCAATTCTTTCCAAGTAACCGGAAACTGCAATATAGTCTGTCCCACCAGGAACTACTTCGGGATCCATCGCCATTTCCTTCATCGTAAGCTTGTTGATTTCTACATATAGATGATCGACATGTGTGTCAGTTTCAGCAATTTTATAAGCTGCGTCCACATCAATGCGTACGTATGCATCCAGAGCATTTTCAACCATTTGCTTGACGATATCCGCTTGATCGGCAATCTTACCTTCAACCATTGGAATACGTTTGTTGTGACGTTCTTTAACACGAATGACAGAACGCGCAATGCTGACCGCATGGTCTCCCATACGTTCTAAATCCGAGCTGGCTTTCATAACCGTTACAATAGAGCGCAAGTCACTCGAAACAGGTTGTTGTAGCGCAATTAATTTGAAGCACATTTCTTCGATTGCTATTTCGATTTCATTTATAGCATGGTCATTCTTTTTCACACGATCTGCTGCCTCTTTATCGTGGTTAATGAACGCTTTAACTGCCAATAAAATATTTTCATTTACCATTAAACCCATTTTAGTAAATTGAGCATGCATCGTTTTTAATTCATCATCATATATTCTTCTCATTTGCGCGCACTCCTTATTCAACTGATTTTTATAGCTCTATTTTATCATGAAACGACTAATTACCCAAATCTACCTGATACGTAATCTTCTGTACGTTTGTCTTGTGGATTAGAGAAGATGTCGGTAGTATCGCCAAATTCAATGATTTCTCCTGTCAAGAAGAATGCTGTTTTATCAGACACACGGGCAGCCTGTTGCATATTATGCGTAACCATGACGATTGTATAATCACCTTTAAGTTCTTGCACAAGGTCTTCAATTTTTGCAGTTGAGATTGGATCAAGTGCAGAGGTTGGTTCGTCCATAAGCAAGACTTCTGGACCCACTGCCAAAGCACGTGCAATACAAATACGTTGTTGTTGACCACCAGAGATACGCAATGCGTTTTTATTCAAATCATCTTTTACTTCGTCCCAAATTGCGGCACCTTTCAAACTACGTTCCACGATTTCATCCAAAGTTTTCTTGTCTTTGATACCGTGTGTACGTGGTCCGTAAGCGATGTTATCATAGATACTCATTGGGAATGGGTTTGGATGTTGGAAAACCATTCCGACACGTTTACGAAGTTGATTCACATCAAAATCAGATGCATACATATCTTCGCCATCCAACAATAATTTACCTTCAATACGACAGCCCGGAACCAAATCATTCATACGGTTCAAGCTTTTTAGAAATGTAGATTTCCCACAGCCGGAAGGTCCAATGAAAGCAGTAATTTCATTTTCTTTGATTTCCATGTTTAGATTCTTTAGCGCTTGAAAATCTGTATACCAGAGATTCATATTAGAAATGCTTAATTTACTCATACTTATTTCGCTCCTCTTGTTAATCGGTTACTTAGCCAAGTTGAAAGACCATTAATAATTAGTACCATGACAATCAGTACCACACCAGTAGCATAGGATTCTCTAACATGCATCCCTTCACTCGATAATACGTACATATGAAGTGCTAGTGTACGACCCGATTGGAAAGCATTGGTTGGTAAGTTGGTTGATGTCCCAAGTGTATACATCAACGCTGCCGTTTCACCAACTATACGGCCTACCGCCAAGATAATTCCTGATAAGATACCAGGCATGGCAACAGGAAGTACAACTCGGAAGATGGTCCGTATTTTACCCGCTCCCAGAGCGAAGCTCCCTTCACGTAGAGAAACATTTACAGATAATAACGCTTCTTCAGTGGAACGGATAATAACTGGCAATACCATGATTACTGAAGTTAAAATTCCAGCAATCAGTGAATATTGAAATCCCAGGAAAAGAACGAAAAATAACATCCCGAACAAACCATAAACAATAGAAGGAATCCCAGATAGTGTGTCTGTTGCGACACGGATAATGTTTATGAATTTATTACTTGTATCTGCATATTCAATCAAATAAAAAGCTGTAAATACGCCGATAGGTGCCGCAATAAGCAATGAAGATATGACAACTATAAAGGTCGTAATGATTGAAGGCATCATGGATACGTTATCTGTCGTATATTTCCAAGCGAACATTTCAGGCGACAAGGCTGAAATCCCATTAACTAAAATAAAACCAATAATATAGAGTAACGAAGCAAATGTTATAAAACTAAAGAAGTAAACAAAAAATCTAATTAGTTTCGCTTCCATCTAGATCTCCTTCCTTTTCACGACTGAAAACACACCGTTGATAATAATGATAAAGATGAACAGTACCACGGCAGTTGCAATCAAGGCCTCACGGTGTTGTCCGGCAGCGTATGCCATTTCCAGTACGATATTCGTTGTCATTGTACGAACACCTTGTGTCAAGCTTGATGGAATACGTGGTTGGTTACCGGCTACAAGAATAACAGCCATTGTTTCCCCAATCGCACGACCGACACCTAAAATAACCGATGACACAATCCCGGACTTAGCAGCTGGAACAACAACGCGTAAAACGGAACGTTCATGTGTCGCACCTAGCGCCACACTACCTTCATAGTAGCTTTTTGGAACAGCGCGTAATGAAGCTTCTGACATTCCAATAATCGTTGGCAATATCATGATTCCCAATAAAATGGAGGCTGTCAAAATATTCATACCCGTTCCACCTACCCAGTTTTTCATTAACGGTACAATAACGCGTAATGCGAAGAAACCGTAGACGATTGAAGGAATCGCAGCCATCATATTTACTGCTGGTTTTAGAAATTTATACAACGATGGTGGACAAAAACGTGCCATAAAAACGGAAGTAAACACCCCTGTAGGTACTCCAATAATAATCGCTCCAATTGTGATAACAATCGAGCCGATAATCATCGGTAAAATACCAAATTGTGGTGTTGAGTTAGATGGAGTCCATACAGACCCAAAAAGGAAGTCGCCAATTCCATAGTCCAACATGAATGGAAGGCCGCCTTCAAAAATAAAATAAAAAATAACAATGATGGAAATGACCGAAATGGATGCAGATGCTATAAATACCCATTTCATGAAATGTTCCCAAAAATATTTCTTTTGCATATTTCCCTCTCCCTTACCCTGGGGTTTCCCAAATGAGACAATACCATATTTCAACGCAAAATAATAGCTAAAATATTTATACCACTTCTAAAAAAAAAAGGCCAGATAACTGGCCTTTTCCATCGGTCAGAAGATTATTGAACCTCTTCCCATTCAGTTAATTCACCAGTGAAAATTTGACGTACTTGTTCAAGTGTCAAACTTTCAACGCTATTGTTTTTATTTGCGATAACTGCAATACCATCAACTGCGATTGCTGTTGATTCTAATTCAGCTTCTTCTTCTTCTTTCAATTCACGAGAAGCCATACCAATGTCTGCAGTTCCGTCCATAGCCGCTGTCATCCCAGCCGAAGAACCGTTAGAAGTAATATCAATTTGAACGCCCTCGTTCAATTTAGAATATTCCTCAGCAAGTACTTCCATTAATGGCGTTACCGAAGTAGAACCTACTACTGAAATTGTCCCCTCTTGTGATCCGTCACCTGCATAAGCTTCTGCGCCAGTTACGAATTCTACATAACCTTCACCGACTGCAATTTCTTGTCCCTCTGCTGAAAGGATGTAATCTATAAAGTCTTGAGCAACTGCATCAAGGTCGCCACCCCAAGCAATATTGAAGTTACGAGAAATAGGGAATGAACCATCTTGAACAGTTTCATTTGTTGGTTCAACGCCATCAACCGGTACGCCTTTAACCGTATCGTTTAATGAACCTAAGGACACATAACCAATTGCGTTTGCATCTCCAGCTACTGTTGAAAGAACTCCCTCGGTACCGTTTTGAATAACAGCTTCGATATAAGTTTGATCAACTTCTTCTCCGTTTTCATCCTCAGCTAAAACGCCTGTAATTTCTGTAAACGCGCCTCTTGTTCCTGAACCATCTTCACGAGATACTACAATAATTTCACCAGATGTTGCGGAACCTTCTGCTGATCCTGTTGCTTCTTCGTCTGTTGCTGCTGAGTCACACGCTGCTAAAAAACCTACAGCTCCTAAAGACAATACTAACTTACTTAGGCTTTTCAATTGCATTATCGATTACCATCCTTTTTTAGTGTCTTGGGCTCATTGCCTTACTCTTATTCTATTCTTCGAATGTAAATTTTCTGCATGGTTTAATGTAAAGATTTTTTTAGGTATAAATTTAAATGCAATAAGAAAGATACCGTTTTCTTACGCTTTAAATTAAAAAACCCTGAGAAACCAGGGGGTTTTCAGGGCTTTTTTGCGGAATGTAAATTTTATGTAAAGAATATGTAAATTACATGTGTAGAAAGAAGTTTGTTACTTTATTGGGAGATGAACTGTGAAGGTGGTTCCGATTCCCAGCGTGCTCTTGACACTAATCCTTCCATTCAAGTTTTGGACCAGATAGCGAACAATTGAAAGCCCCAATCCTGTTCCACCCGAATTTCGGCTACGTGCTTTATCCACTCGGTAAAATCTTTCAAATATGCGACCCATATCTTCTTCGGGTATACCAATTCCAGTATCCGCAACATGTATAACCGCTTCTTTTTCTGTTTGCTCAATCATTACGGAAACTTTGCCACCGGTATCCGTATAGTTTACAGCGTTAATGATCAAGTTATTCAGCACTTGCTCTAAGCGACTGCGGTCTGTTTGGAGCATAATGACATTTGGTTCCGAGGAATAAAAACGCAACTTGATTTTTTTCACATCGGCTTGAGGTTGAATCACCCGGAAACAAGCGCGTACGACTTCTTCAAGATTGATTTCCTCCTGTTTCATTGGCACCTGTTTTTGTTCGACCCGAGAAAGCTCGAGAATATCATTAACCAAAATCTCTAAACGTTTCGACTCCTTATAGATGATTTCCAAAAATTGTTTTGTCGTGACCGGATCCTCCATGGCACCATCCAGGAGCACTTCTGCAAATCCTTTTAAGGCTGTAACAGGGGTTCTTAGTTCATGGGAAGCATTCGAAACAAAATCTGTCCGAACTTTTTCCAATCGGCGTATTTGCGTAATATCATATAAAAGAACGATTATTTGTTGCCCCATGATGTTGGGAACAATCATGGTATTGACATCTAATATACGATCTTGAGGGTGATAAATATAGATTTCCTCATGTTTATTTTGGTGGTCTTGATAGGTTTGTTGAATAATTTGAACGAGACCATAACTTTTCGTCATTTCCAGGAAAGTGTGTCCCAATAAACGATCATCAATACCTAAAATTTCATGTGCAGCTGGGTTCATCATTTGAATTTGCTGTCTATGATCCAATAAGACTACACCGATCACTAACCTATCTACCAAAACTGTCAGCCGCTCATTCGACTGAATAATTTCCCGATTCTTGGATTCCAGATTTTCGGCCAGCTGATTAACGGTATCGCCTAGTTCTGCAACTTCCGGGTAGTCGATACCTATGTAATGATTGGAATAATCACCATCTGAAATACCTTCAATGACGTTAGAGATTCCTTTTAATGGTTTCGATATCCGATTCGATAAGTAGTAAGCAATAAATCCCGCCATCAAGATAGCGACAAAGCTAAACACGAAAACGGATCGAATGAGCGCATTTTTCAGTCCATCCAAATCGCGCAATTCATGTGTTAAACGTAAAATACCTACTTGTTCCTCATTACCATTAAATAATGGAACTGCCACTCGGAATTCGCTGTTGCCTGCTGTGTTCTTAACAATACCGCTGGTACCACGATCAGCGCCTTCGATAACACGACGGATTTCCCTTGTATTAGCTTGATTTTCAACAGAAGAGTAATAGGCATTAGAAGAGTAAATTAATTTACCCGAATTGTTGATAAAAGCTATGTCGTCCTCTTCTTCTAAAAAAAACTGCAAGGAATCCAGATGTGTAACAGCCGTTTGGACATTCTTGGCCTCGCTTAAAAACCCGCGCTCCATTATTTCCGCTAAGGTTTCGCCATGCCGCACGACTTCCGCTGTCATTGTTTCACTAGTGACTCTATACACCAATTGATTGGTATAAAAAACTACTCCCATTGACAGGAGTAGAAAGAGTCCAATGAAGATGGCCATAAATTGATTTGTAAATTTGCGCATTATTTTGATTCCTCAAATTTGTAGCCAAAGCCTCTTACCGTTTTTATATATTGTGGTTTTTTGGTATCTTCTTCAATTTTTTCGCGTAAATGACTGATATGGACATCCACAATCCGTGTTTCACCTGCATAATCAAAGTTCCAAATGGCATTCAATAACTGTTCACGACTTAAAATACGGTTCGCTCTTTTTGCCATGTAAAGCAAGAGTTCAAATTCTTTTGGAGTGATGTCAATCACTTCACCTCTAACTTGAACTTCATATAAGTCTGGAAAAATAATGATTTCGCCTATTTCCACTTTTTCTTCTTTTATTACTTCGTTTTCTAAAGCAACTTGCTCTGCCGTTTCATCTGAAGAATCACTATTTTGAAGATTTCCCGTGCGGCGTAAGATGGCTTTCATCCGAGCCAAAACTTCACGTGGGCTGAATGGTTTTGTCATGTAATCATCCGCGCCCAACTCCAGACCAATAATTTTTTCCAACTCGTCATTTTTAGCGGTGAGCATTAATATCGGTGTTTCGATTTTTTCTTGGCGCAGTCGTTTACAAATATCCATGCCATCCATCGAAGGCAACATCAAGTCGAGAATAATGAAGTCAAAAGATTGGCTCATCGCCAAATCATAGCCTTCCTTGCCGTCATGAGCTGTAATGACTTCATAACCATTTTTTTCTAGGTTATAAGACAGCAAAATAACAATGGATTCCTCATCATCCACAACTAAAACTTTTTTCATCTCGTCCTCCTGAAATCATTCTAATATATCCTTCTCATTTTCATTCTATCATTATGAAGGATAATTGAAAAGTTAACAAAAAATCGACATTGCTGTCGAAAGCAATGCCGATTGTATATAAAACATTATACTTTTAAGAAACGTGTCATGGAAAGTACTGATCCGATTGAGCCTAACAGCACCCCGACACCCACTAAACCTAAACCAAGGTAATAGATAAATGGTGCCGGTGATAACAAACCGAAATTTGAGCCAATTAAGTATTGGGTTCCCAGATCATACAAGAATCGGTATACAAAAATCAGAATGCCTGTTGGGATTAAAGCCCCAATCAATCCGATTACTGCTCCTTCAATCAAGAATGGCCAACGAATATAGCTGTTCTTGGCTCCCACCAGTCGCATAATTTCAATTTCCGTACTACGCGAGAAAATGGTAATCCGGATTGTATTTGAAATCAAGAATACTGCAATCAGCAACAGACCGATAATGATAACCAAGCCAATAGTCCGCATCGTCGCAATTGTATCAAATAGTTTTTCTGCCGTTGTCCCACCGTATTCGACTTTTGAAACATACTCCAGTTTTTCAGCAGCTGCTGCTACTTCACCTGTTTGTTCCGGCACTTTCGTGCTCAAAATGTATACATCATGCAAAGGATTGTCATCCCCGCCGAACAAATTAAATTCTTCACCGTAGCTACCAATTAATTTATTCAATTCTTCATCGCGCGTTGAATATGTCAACGTTTCAACATTCGGGATTTGTTCTAGTTGTTCTTTTAAAGTTTCTTTATTTTCCTCTTCTGCTGCCAAGTCAATAAACACACGCACGCTTACGTCATTTTCGACATCACTTGCGAGTTTATTTACGTTAAAGAGGATTGCTATAAATGAACCCACTAAGATTAATGTCATTGCAACAGCACTTATTGCTGCCACAGACATCCACCCATTCCGAAAAAGACTCTTGAATGCATCGCGAATGTGACGTCCCATGGTTCTAAATTTCATAGCCATACTCTCCTTCTAATTGATCTCTTACAATGCGGCCATTTTCAACCGCCAACACACGGTGCTTAATATCATTAACGATTTGGCTATTATGTGTCGCCATCAAGATGGTCGTACCTTGTGAATTGATCTCATCCAATATATTCATGATTTCCAAAGATGTGTCAGGATCCAAGTTACCTGTCGGTTCATCGGCAATCAAAATTCCTGGCATATTAACAATAGCCCGTGCAATTGCAATCCGTTGTTGTTCCCCACCGGATAATTCCGTCGGGAACATACGCGCTTTATGTTTTAACTTCACAAGATCCAAAACCTCGAAGACGCGCTTTTCAATTTGTTTTGGTGTTTTCTCTACAACTTCCATTGCATAGGCAATGTTCTCAAAAACTGTCAAGCGTGGTAATAATTTAAAATCCTGGAAAACAACGCCAACATAACGGCGTAGCATTGGAACATCACGTTCTTTTATTTTCATTAAATCAAATTTACCGATTTTAATAGAGCCACTTGTAGCTTTTTCTTCACGGTAAAGCATTTTAATAAAAGTAGATTTCCCTGCCCCACTTGGTCCAACTATATATACGAATTCGCCTTGATCAATTTTCACGCTAAGATCATTTACTGCCGTTACGCCATTTTTGTAAACTTTTGAGACATTTACCATCTCAATCATGTAATCACCTATCTTTTTATTTTTGGCTGAACAATATTCCTAAAAAAATCCCCAAACAAGATGTTTGCGGGAATTAAACAGTGGTTGACTTTATCTCTTCGGTACGCCAAATCATTATAGCACGTTCGCTCATTATTGCTGTTTTAGTTTGGTTACATTTATATTTCAAAATATGACAGTTTTTTGAAGCGGATTCTTGAAAATTAATATTGAAGGCAGACCAGAATATGAATTCCCGTCTGCCTGTCCCAGTATCTTATTGTTCGTCGTTTGTAATGTTCATCTTCAAGAATGCATCAATAAATGGATCTAAATCGCCATCCATCACTCCTTGTACATTGCCGGTTTCATGATTGGTACGGTGGTCTTTGACCATTGAATACGGGTGGAAAACATAGGAACGTATTTGAGAACCCCAACCGATTTCTTTTTGTTCGCCCCGAATCGCTGCCAATTCTTTTTCCCGCTCTTCTTCTTGTAACTGGAATAACTTAGCTTTCAGCATTCCCATTGCTGTATCGCGGTTTTGGAATTGGGAACGTTGCGCCTGGCTTTGAACGGCGATACCTGTTGGGATATGCGTAATCCGAATGGCAGACGAGGTTTTGTTAATATGTTGCCCCCCAGCCCCACTTGCCCGGTAAGTATCTACCCGAATGTCATCTGGGTTTACTTCAATCTCTGCATTATCGGCTGCAATTTCCGGCATGACATCGATTGAACAAAACGACGTATGTCTTCTTCCTGCTGAATCGAACGGTGAGATACGAACCAATCGGTGAACACCCCGTTCAGATCTTAAATACCCATAAGCATTCAGACCTTTTATAAGAAGCGTCACACTCTTAATACCTGCTTCATCACCCGCTTGATAATCCAGCGTCTCAACTGTAAAGCCTTTTTTCTCCGCCCAACGGGTAAACATGCGGTATAACATGCTTCCCCAATCTTGGGATTCAGTTCCACCAGCTCCCGGGTGTATTTCCAGGATGGCGTTGTTTTTATCGTGCGGTCCATTCAATAACATCGTTAGCTCGTAACTATTTAAAGCTTCTTCGTATTCTTCGACTCTTTCTTCCAGTTCCTCTTCAAAACCGGATTCAGGGTCTTCTTTTACCATTTCATACATGACTTGCAGATCTTCCTGCAAAGCCGCCAATTTTTTGAATGTTTCATAAACAGACTTTAGTTGATTGGAAGCATTAATGACGTCTTGAGCTGCGTTGGAATCATCCCAAAAACTTGGATCCAGCATTTGGTCTTCATATTCTGCAATATCTGCTTCGAGTGCCTCTAAGTCAAAGAGACCTCCCAAAGCTCTGGATTTTCTCTTCTGATGTTTCCAGGAATGCTTTTACTTCACTTAATTCCATGGTATTCCTCCTATTTTTTATTCAACAAGAAGGGCTAGAAATCATTTTCCAGCCCTTCCACATTTTATAAGCCTTCATCGGATGCTTTTACTTTTCAGTCTCGTCTTGCTCCGGCGTTTCTTTTTTTACATCCATTGCTGCTTTTTGAGCACGTAATTTTTCCATTTGTTGCGCCATCATCATTTGACGCATTTGCATGGCCGCCATTTGTGCACGTTTGATTTGTTCCGTTTTTTCACTCGCTCCCGCTTCACTTTCACGAACAGCGCGAATGTCAGAACTTGCTCCTACTGATTCACGTTTCAGATTTTGACGGATTTCTGATTTCATCACAATACGTGTTACATCATAATCAATAGACGCAATCATCTCTTGGAATCGATTGTAACCTTCCGTTTGATATTCAGTCAGTGGATTGTTTTGAGCGTATGAACGTAGTCCAATTCCTTGACGCAGTTCATCCATGTTACTGATATGCTCTGTCCACTTTTGATCCACAACACGTAAAATGACAACTTTTTGGAATTCCAGCAATTGGTCTGCACTTAGTTGTTTTTCTTTCGCTTCGTAAACATTTTTTGCTCGGTTGGTCAAATCTTCTTTAATTTCAACAGCAGATTTACCTTTCAACTCTTCTTCAGTGATTGAATCAGGATGAACCAATACACTACCAGCGAAGTCATGGATTGCTTTAAGATTCCATGTTTCTTTATCGCCTTGTGTATGTGTTTCAACCATGCGATTAATGGTACGTTCAATCATATTGACTGTTACGGTACGCAAATCTTTTGTTTCCGTGATAATATCCAGACGTTGGCCATAGATAATTTCACGTTGCTCTCGCATAACCTCATCATATTCCAAAACATTTTTACGTGTGTCGTAGTTATTGCCCTCTACACGTTTTTGAGCTGATTCAACTTGACGCGAAAGCATTTTACTTTGAATCGCCATATCATCGCCTTCACCATCCATGTTCAAGCGACTCCAGACTTGTTGAATCCGGTCAGAACCAAAACGTTTCATCAAATCATCTTCTAATGAAAGATAGAATTGTGATTCACCCGGATCCCCTTGACGACCAGATCGTCCCCGTAATTGGTTATCGATACGACGGGATTCATGACGTTCGGTACCAATAACTGCTAAACCGCCCACTTCTCTCACGCCAGGTCCTAATTTAATATCTGTACCACGCCCAGCCATGTTAGTAGCAATCGTAACTGCACCACGTTGGCCTGCATTGATGACGATTTCCGCTTCTTTGAAGTGATTTTTCGCATTCAAGACTTCATGCGGAACACCTTCTTCTTTCAATAGACGGGAAAGCAATTCAGACGTTTCGATTGCAACGGTACCAACCAAGACCGGTTGTCCTTTTTCGTGACGATTTTTAATGTCTTGTGCGACTGCTTTGTATTTGCTCTTCAGGTTTGGATAGAGTAAATCAGCATAGTCTTGACGGATAATCGGTTTGTTAGTAGGGATTTGAATAACTTCCATATTGTAAATCTCACGGAATTCTTCTTCCTCTGTTTTTGCCGTACCTGTCATACCAGATAGTTTTGAATACATCCGGAAGTAGTTTTGGAACGTAATAGTTGCCATTGTTCGGGATTCATTTTGAATTTCTACGTTTTCTTTGGCTTCGATCGCTTGATGAAGTCCATCTGAATAACGACGACCTTCCATAATACGGCCTGTAAATTGGTCGACGATTTGAACTTTGCCTTCATTAACCACATAATCCACATCGCGAATCATGATAAAGTTTGCCCGCAAAGCTTGATCCAAATGATGGACCAGTTTTGTATTGTCAACATCGTATAGGTTATCAACGTGGAATGTTTTTTCTGATTTTTCAATTCCTGTGTCAGTCAAGGCGATCGATTTAGAAGTTAGGTCAATTGTGTAGTCTTCTTCTTCTTTCAAGCCTTTAACAAAGAAATCTGTCCGGTTGTAAAGGGCTGTTGATTTTTCAGCTTGTCCGGAAATAATCAAAGGTGTACGCGCCTCGTCGATTAAGATTGAATCGACCTCATCCACTACTGCAAAATTTAACGGACGTTGAACCATTTGATTGCGATAAACGACCATGTTATCACGCAAGTAGTCAAAGCCTAGTTCGTTGTTGGTACTATATGTAATATCAGCATTATAAGCTTCACGCTTTTCTTCAGAAGATTTCCCTGCGACGTTTAACCCTACAGTAAGACCAAGGAAACGGTATAACTCACCCATTTCAACCGCGTCACGACTGGCTAAGTATTCGTTGACTGTGACAACATGTACACCATCACCTGAAATTGCATTCAAATAGACCGGCATCGTCGCCGTCAAGGTCTTACCTTCACCAGTTTTCATTTCTGCAATATTACCTTTATGCAGGGTAATACCACCCATCAACTGCACTTTATATGGATATAGTCCCAGAACACGTTTTGCCGCTTCTCTTACTACTGCAAAAGCTTCAGCGAGTAATTGATCTAATGTTTCTCCTTTTTGGTAACGTTCCTGAAATTCAGTTGTTTTTGCTTTTAATTCCTCGTCACTCAAAGCAGCCATTGTATCAGCTAAGGCAATGATTTTGTCTGCTTGTTTTTCTAAACTTTTAATTTCTGCTTTATCGTTTTCGAATAATCGTTTCAAAAAGTTGGCCATTCTAAATCTCCTCTAATTCTGAATTCTATATTTAGTAGTACTTGTCTGATACAAATCCCTATCAGGAATGCTTGCACTTCACGCATCTTACTCATTTTAGCATTAATAACAGGGTTTTTGTACTCTTTTATACTAATTCATAGCCAAAAAAGGCTAGGACGGTTAGTCCTAGCCTTTAGAAATGTGGTTCTAGAATATTAAGTGTTGATGGCCCATGGCCCTTTTGTGAAAATACAAAGAGACAAATGAATTTTTCCGTTAAAATGAAGGTATCGAGTCTTTATTTTAGGGAGGAAATTCATTTGTCTCATAAACATTCTATATTAAATCTGCTGGGAATAAAAGATAAAAATATTAAAGTGACGGATAAGGATTGGCTGAAGGAAGAAGTTAGAAATGGCCTGCATTGCAAAATCATCTCCGCCAAGCTGACCTATACACCAGAGGCTTGTAAGTGCTGTG
>NZ_JBQPRC010000016.1:0-33865 GCF_052266745.1 Jeotgalibaca sp. A127 | reverse complement strand
TTTGTAGGCTTTGTGGATGCGCATTTTTTTCACCTTCTTTATAGCCTACAATACGCGAACGTAAGTTCTTTATCAAGCGGGAAGGTGTGCAGCACGCAAAGAATAGCTTAGAAAAACGTAGGCTACCGCCTACCGCCATTCCTCTCCCGCCTACTCATTGGGCGATGCCCTTTTCATTCCTTGAGGGAGGAGCCTTCTGGCGGAAAATGATAAAGCAAGGTGAGTTTTTCAACGCTAATAGTATCATTATTTTTGTAAGTAATCATTGTTCGTTCCTTCCACAACACATTGTCTATTTTCTACCTCTAATAATATCAAAAAATGAAATTATTATGGTAAAATTATGATAATTTTATAAGAAAGGGGTTGTCTTATGGCTTTTACCGTCTTTAAAGAAACATGGCTTCATCTACTTCGCAACACCAAAAACAGATTGACGATTGTGCTGGTTTTGGTGGCGATTTTGACATATAGTGCTTTCTTCTTACCCCGTCTGGATGGCTTTAACATCATCGATTTAAAGCAACTTGAACAAAGCATCGTTTCAAACGAAGGCATCATGAAGTCTGCCATCGAGGATGGGAACTTTGATGTTAACATGTTCACGGGCAAATCTGCTTACGTTGATGCCAAGCAAAAATACGAAAATAATCGCGCGCTCTTGGCCGCGATTGAAAATGGGGATGCTTTACGCTACCGCGTTTTGACAGATGTCTATTTGCCCGATTTCCATTATGAAGATATGCAGGATCGTTATGCTACTAATTCCTTATTTCCCATGAAAGATTTTGGCTATGATTTAACGAATTATGGTAACAGGGTTGGAAGTTATGACACGTCTGAATTATCTTTCCATGTCATTCAGGAAAAAACGGCTTGGCAGCAAATCCACTTGTTCATGCATGAATGGGGCCCAGCCATTTTAGTTATCTTAACGCTGTTCATTGGTGCAGATGTTTTCGTCGAAAGTATCCAAAAAAGAACCCAGCGCATTGGTATACCGATTGACTGGGGAAAATATTTACTTATGCAATCCTTGGCTATTTTTAGTTTTGTTCTTATCTTCTTCCTTGTGGCTGGGGGTATCTTTTTTATTTTAAATGGGCTGTTATTCGGCTTTGGTTCTTTACAGTGGCAAGTCCCTTCCTTCACTTACAGTGATGATCCAATTTTGATGTTGGAAGCGGACGGTCTCATTCCTATCAGTGGTTTCTTGCTGAGGGCACTCCCTTTTCTTCTCATGATTTTGTACTTGTTTATCCGTTTAACAGTGTTATTTTCACTCGTGTTCCGTCAAAGCGTAATTGTTTTTATAGCGGGAATCTTTACGTTATTATTCGAAAAACTCTATTTCAATCGGACCACACGCGATATTTTCGGGATTGATATCAGTAAATTCCCACAAACTTACTTTGATTTTGGCAAAGTCATTTCGGGTGAAAAAAACTTTTTACTTAATACAGGAACCATTGCAGTTGAACAAGGGCTACTTATATTAGCTATAACGATAGTAACAGTGGAGATACTTCTGGCAGTGATGGTATCCGTCAGGAACCGTCAACGCTTCATCGGATAAGGGAGGGAAGAAGATGCATTTAGCAAAATGGGAATGGAAAAAAATGCTGCGGGATTGGAAAACCCGGATTTTACTGATGGGGTTCTTCCTCTTCTTTGGCTCTTTTTCCCTTCTATACCAGCAACAAAATTTATCGTTTCCGGAAGAGGAAATGAATGAGCAGTATCAAACCATTCATAACATCTTCAATTCCATCCCGAAAAGTGTCTTTGAAGGACCGGATGGACAGGAGGTTTATGATACCTTGGCGGAATTACAATCTTTATATGGCATGCAGCTTTATATCCTTTCCAAGCGCGACGGCAATACCATCACTGGATTCGAGAATGTCTTTGATAGCTATCTGGAAAATGGGGCAAAGATTGCAGAGAATAACGCCGCTTTACTTACCTTAACTGATTTCGAACACTACGATTTTTTAATCAGTTATTTGCCGGATGCTAAAGCCATCCACCAGGACGTGGCCTTTTTCGACTATATGGAAAAACATGGGTTGGATATTGAATGGAACGCTTTTTCGGCCAGTAATATTTTTCTGCAAGAAGTCAATATGATGGTCGGCATTGTACTCTTTTTATTCGTTGCCCTTTTGGGATGTGATCGGTTTACACGGGACCAGACCAAGAACTGGAGCATTACGCATGGCCTTCCAATTCCTTGGCGTAAGCAATGGCATATCCGCAGTGCGCAGTTATGGCTAGTGATGTGGATGGTCTCACTTGGCGGGCTCTTGATGAGTTACGTTATCAGCCTCCTATTAGAGTCACCGGGCAGTCTTTGGTATCCCGTTATTATTTACGCGAATAACGGTTATCTACCAATCGCTATATGGCAGTATGCTCTACTGGCAATCAGTATTGCGATGTTACTCAGCTACTTTTTGTTGTTGGTAGCGGTCGGATTGAGCTGGGTGTTCCGCACCATTTACTTGACCCTAATTGTCACGTTGAGCGCGTATTTCATTCCCGTTTTTTGGCAAGTGGTCAAGCCTTTTTCATCCTGGCAGCCGAGCCTCTATTTCCATATTGAATCGGTCTTGATGGGAGAGATGGCGCAGACTACGGGCTTACAAGGTGTTTATTTCTGGAAAGGACTTGTCTTGATGGCTGTGATTTTCGCACTAGTCGAAATCCTTTTCGCCGGCATCTTTGACCGGATTCAAACCCAAACACTCGGTTTAAGAAGGAGGGTTAACATATGACGTTAGCCATAAATAATTTAACCGTTCAATACGGTGAACGGATCATTCTTGATGATATCAGTTTCGAAATTTTCAAGGGTTCCATTATCGGTTTGGTGGCACCCAATGGAACCGGCAAGACAACCTTATTCAATGCCATCATGCGCTATATTCCGATTCAAAAAGGATCGATTGTGATTGATGACAAAGTGTATAAAAACAGTCGCAAGGATATTTTAGCCTTGCATAAAAAAATAACCTTCTTTCCGGATCAAGCCGACTTATACGAAAACTTTTCCGGACGCGAACACATTCAACTGTACGCTGAAATTTGGCAAAAAGATGCGGCTCGTGTGGATGCAATCATTGAGCAGCTGCATATGGGCCATTACGTGGACCGCAAAGTGCATACTTACTCGTTGGGAATGCGACAACGTCTCTGTTTCGCGATGATGTGTGCCGCCAACACACCGATTATGTTGATGGATGAGGTCATGAACGGCCTCGACCCCGAGAATGTCAACTTGGTTTCCAGCGTTTTGGAAACATTGCGGGCCGAAGGAAAAATCATCATGGTCGCTTCCCACTTGCTGGATAACCTGGACGAATACGTGGACAAAGTCTTCTTTTTGGAAAACGGTCGTTTTACTTATATTTCCGACCATCATGAAGCAAAACAAACGTATGTAAAAGGGAAAATGACGCGTACTGATTATGAGTCGCTGACAGACCTACCGGAGGGAACGTTGTACTTAGATAGCGGTTTATGTTGTATTCCGGTAGCGGACGATACCGAAGCGGTTCGTTACTTGCAGCTGTTGCGTTCCAAAAATGCTGAAACAGCGACAATTGGACCGCTCGGAACCGCAGACCACTATATTCGAATTTACGATTTCACGACAGAGAACAAGGAGTGAGACGATGCAAAAGAAACTCTTGGTGTTATTGAGTCTCCTTCCCCTTCTCACTGCCTGTTCTTCGTTTACGGGGGTAATAAATCAACGCTATGGTGCCCGGGTTATCGAAACGAATGAAGAAGCTGTTACAGCCTATAAAAAGTCGCATGAGATTATTGGGGAAGAAAAAGAAATACTTGGCGCTGTATTGCCGGAATTCTTTTTCCAGGAGCCTTTGGATTTCAGTGGTGAGGAAAAGCCGCGGTCACTATCAACTGAGCCGTTGATCGTCGGGAAAGATGTGCCGGAGGGTCGATATACGGTATCCAAAAACGAAATCATGCAGTCCGGTTATTTGACGGTTTTGGATGCGGAAGGCGAAGTTGTGTATCGCCATTTTCTTGATTTTTCAAAAAATGCGGTGGAACTGAATTTGTATGAAGGGATGCAATTGAAAGCCAATGACGGTTATCAGCCACGGTTGTTAATGACCGGCGTGCCAGCTGTAGGTATGACGCCATTGGAAGAAGGACAATATCAGTTTGTAAATGGTGTTTTCCATGTTGGAGAACAGATTGAACCGGGTGAATATGTGTTTTCGCTTCCCGCTGGTTATCATACATCAGGGGTAAACTATGTATATGTGTTGGAGACAGATGGGTCATTCCGTGTTTTTGAAATGACGGGTGATATGCGCGATTGGATGGATACTTCCATCAGGCTAACGTTGGAGGCGGGACAAGTTCTTTATGTGGCAACAAATAGCAGTTTGACATTAACGCGGCAGTAATAACAGAGACGTTGCTCATGGTAGTGACTAATCGTTTCAATGGCGTTCGGTCAGTAAGTTTTGTTATCCTTATATTATAAAAAACAAGGAGATGATTTTTGATGACTGATGCAAATTTGAACGATCCGCGTAAGATGTATTACAGTGAAAAGTTCCCTGATCAAGAGCAAAACACTCCCGCCCTTCAAAGCAAGATGGAGCCAAAACCGGACTGCGGCGAAGATTCATATAAAGGTTATAACCGACTTGAAGGCCGTCGTGCTTTGATTACGGGTGGTGACTCAGGGATTGGACGTGCGGCTGCCATTGCCTATGCGCGTGAAGGTGCCGATGTCGCCATTCACTTTTTCCCTGGGGAAGAAGCGGACGCTGAAGAAGTTAAGGCATTAATTGAAAAAGAAGGTCGCAAAGCATTGTTGCTTCCGTATGACTTGCGTGAAGATTCAGCTGCAACGGAAATCGTGACGCGTACCGTCGAAGCGTTTGGTGGATTGGATATTCTCGTTTTGAATGCTGCCCAACAAATTGCCCAACCTTCTTTGAAAGATTTGTCGATGAAACAAGTACATGATACGTTTAAGGTAAATATTATCAGTATGTTTGAAACGGTTAAAGCGGCTGAGGAGCATCTGAAACCAGGAAGTGCGATTATTACAACGACTTCGGTTCAATCCTTCGACCCTAGTGATCCGTTAATGGATTATGCGGCAACGAAAGGTGCAATCAGTAATTTTACGGTTTCGTTGTCTTCCTATTTTGCGGATAAAGGTGTTCGGGCGAACAGTGTCGCTCCGGGACCGATTTGGACGCCGCTACAATTGGATAATGGTCAGTTGGAGGGTGCCATTCCTGAATTTGGTCAGAAGAGTCTGTTGAAACGTGCTGGTCAACCAGTTGAATTGGCGCCAATATATGTGTTGCTCGCATCTGATGAAGGAAGTTATATTACCGGTCAAATTTATGGTGTTACCGGTGGACAACCGATTGGACTATAAAAATTTAAAAGCGCGAACTTCTTGGGGATTTTTCCCGGAAGTTCGCGCTTTTTATTTGTATAATCACAACAGGTGCGGCGATTAAAAAAATCCCGAGCCCGGAACGCCGCTTTTTTTCCGAAAAAGCGGCGTTCGTGACCTGCGTAGTGCCCTTAACGCCGCACTTTTTCAAAAAATGCGGCGTTAAGAATTTTTTTCGAGCTTAAAGCCGCACTTTGGACACTTTTCACATCACAATCTCACCTCGCGCCAATGTTTCAGGCACTCGGATGATGCGTTGATTGGAGCTGCCCCGAAATTGAAGCGTCAAATCTTTTTTGCTCAGCTCAAACCTGCCATCAACGAGTACATCAATCATTGCTAACAGTTCTTGCTTGTCGTCCGTCTCCGCTTGTAGCTCTTCCCAGGTGTATCCGGTCCAGCTCCAGATATCTTTGCGATCCCCAAAGCGTTCACGCACCTTCTTGACCAATGGCAATAAAATCCCGGTATTCAAGAAGGGTTCACCGCCCAATAAAGTCAGCCCCTGCACGTAATCATGTTCCAAATCGGACAAGATGCGTTGTTCCAATTCTTCTGTGTAAGCTTCACCATAGCTGAATGACTGCGCTACTTTGTTGTAACACCCTTCGCAAGCAAATAAACAACCACTCACATATAGACTATTTCGCACACCCTCGCCATCGACGAAGTTAAACGGCTTATAACTGGCGATTTTTCCCCGCGAATATATTTCTGAAGTCCATTCACCCGGTTTCGGATTTCGCATGTTCTCGCCCTCCTACATATGCTTCTTGCGTGCTGAAATTTCTTTGTGGCGGCCGTATACCATTGGTCGTTTTTGGGGATTACCCAAATAGCCACACGTCCGTTTCACTACATCACACGTATCTGGATTATTATTTTGGCATTTTGGGCATTCAAAGCCCCGCTCGGTAGGATCAAATTCCCCGACATAGTCACACTCAAAGCACTTATCAATTGGCGTATTTGTTCCCAAATAACCGACTTTATCGTAAGCATAGTCCCATACTGCTTCCAGTGCTTTGGGATTTTGGCGGATATTTGGATACTCACAGTAGTGAATAAAACCGCCGGAAGAAAAGGCCGGGTATTCTTTTTCAAAATCAAGCTTTGCAAACGGCGTTGGTTTCTTACGGACATCATAGTGGAAGCTATTGGTATAGTATCCTTTGTCGGTAATGTCTGCGATTTCCCCGAATTTTTTCGTATCCAATTTACAGAAGCGATCCGTCAAACTCTCACTCGGCGTTGCATACACACTGAAATGATAACCGTAGTCATTTCCCCACGTATCACAGTTACGCTTTAATTCATGTAAAATATCCAGGGTAAATGCTTTGGCTTCGGTATTGGTTTCCCAATCCGGACCGTAGAACACAGTTGCCACTTCGTATAAACCAATATACCCCAGAGAAATAGTCGCGCGTTTGTTTTTGAAAAGTTCATCCACATCCTCTTCGGCTTCCAGTTTGTTGCCCCATGCCCCGTTCATATATAAAATGGGTGCATTTTCCGGCTTCGCCTGCTTCACGCGTTCTACACGGTAAACGAGTGCATCCTTCGCAATCTCTATGCGTTCTGCCAGCAATTGCCAAAATTGGTCTTTATCTCCATTAGATTCCATGGCAATACGCGGCAGATTCATTGTCACAACGCCTAAATTCATGCGTCCGCTAGCAACTTCGTTCCCCTGTTCATCCTGCCAACTTTGCAGGAAAGAACGACATCCCATCGGTGCTTTGTAGCTGCCTGTTAATTCGACCAATTTGTCATAATTTAAAATGTCCGGATACATCCGCTTCGTCGCGCATTCCACCGCTAACTGTTTAATATCATAGTTTTGATCCGTCGTGCGTAAATTCACACCATCACGAATACCAAAAACCAATTTAGGGAAAATGGCCGTCCGCCGCTCTTTACCGAGTCCCTGAATACGAACCGTCAATATGGCTTTTTGAATCTCACGTTCATAACGATTCATTCCCAAGCCGAAGCCAAAAGTTACAAATGGTGTTTGTCCGTTCGAGGTATAAAGTGTATTTACTTCGTATTCTAAACTTTGCATCGCGTCATAAATATCTTTTTTCGTTTTTTCCCATGCGTAGGTTGCTTGTTTTTCTGGGTGCACCCATTTTTTTGCGTCCGCCATGTGTTTTTGTTCATTCAATTCTGCATACGGACTCAACAATTCGTCAATCCGGTCTGCGCTCGTTCCACCATATTGGCTGCTGGAAACATTGGCAATAATTTGCGCCATTTGGGCCGCAGCGGTTTGAATGGATTTCGGCTTTTCCACTTCGGCGTTACCGATTGAAAATCCATTCTCAAACATATACCTGAAATCGATCAAGCAGCAATTTGTCATGGGGGAGTAGGGATGATAATCCAAATCATGGTAATGAATATCCCCGCGTAAATGTGCATTCTCAACATGTGGTGGTAACATCCGCAAGCCTACTGCTTTCGCTGTAACACCAGCTGTCAAATCGCGTATGGTGTTAAAAACACGACTATCCTTGTTCGCATTTTCATTTAAAATGGTCTCATCTGCCTGGATTAGTTGTTGAACGCGCGACTCGATGTTGCGTTGTGCTTGTTTCTGCTTCCTCTTTTGAGCTCGGTAATGACGATAGTTTTCTGCAGTTTGTTTTAATTCATTTTTTGTTAGCGTTTGTTCAACCAATTCGTGAATATCTTCGGTCGAAATATGATGGCCTGATCTGGATAAGATAGTCGTTTCGATTTCTGCAACGACTGCATCCATCTGATGCTTCGCTTCGCTGTTGCCTTTCCCATTCATTTGATTCGCTTTTTCGATAGCTGCGACAATTTTATCCGACTTGAATGATACAATGCGTCCATCCGTTTTAAGAACGTGTAACGCAATATTTTCTTGACTAGAGACTATTTGAGACACTGTTTAACCCTCCTGATGATACTATATATAGTGTTTTTACATACTTTAACCACTAAATGTTGTACCTAATTTATCACATACGTATTTGTGAGTAAATACACAAAAAGTAAGCAAAAAAAGAACACCTCTAAATCAAGCGATTCAAAGGTGATTCTTTAGGGGGCTAGAAACCGGGTTCTAGGCTGTCTCTTTCGTCTGAGTTGTAGAATTGACGCCAATCGATAAAACCAGCATCCAATCCTCTCAACAGTACTTCTGCCGTTCCAATGTTTGTAGCCAAGGGAATCTCATAAACGTCGCTTAAACGGATTAATGCAGTAACGTCTGGCTCATGCGGCATGGAAGCCAAGGGGTCACGCAAGAAAATCACGAGATCCATTTCATTTTCGGAAATAAGGGCACCAATCTGTTGGTCACCACCAAGGGGGCCGGATTTGAAACGGTGAACGTTCAAGCCTGTTGCTTCCGTTATTCTTAACCCCGTTGTTCCAGTAGCAAACAATTCATGCTTCTCTAAAACCGGTTGATAAGCTGTACATAGACGAATCATTAAATCTTTTTTACGGTCATGTGCAATCAATGCAATTTTCATAAAGTGTTACCTCCACTCGTGATGATAAATTTAGTATATCACTTTTCAAAATTTTGTCGTGAAGATTTCATACTTTCTTCATAATTAAGCGCTAATATAACAGTAAGCCAATCACAAACAATCTTTTAATTCTTTGCTCCTCCAAGTAAAGAACAACTCCTTAGAAAGAAGCAACCCAGCCGGGTTGCTTCTTTTTTATGATCGGCTTGGTATTAAAGTGATTCCTGCCACCAAAGGCAAGTATTGCCCCTTATTCAGAGCATCCACAAACCAATAAAGCTGTTCTGGTAAGGGTAAACTAAACGTCGTCATAACTGGATGCAGTACCGCAATAATCAATGTCGGTAATGCTACAATAAAAAATAACGAAGCATCCTTCATTTTAAAATTACTCCAGACAAAAACCAATGATAGATATAATCCTGTTAAAAATGGTAACGCGAATTGCAGCCATGCATACAAAACTCTATCATCCGGCGTCGTTAGTCGCCACAAAACATTTTTATCGAGATAGTCATGACCAAATATAACGACTATCAATCCCGCCAACCAGATAATATTCATTAGCCAAGAGTTTTTCTTATTTCTCCGCATCCTACACCTCTTATTTGTTTTTCTACCATTATACCAAATGAAAAAGGTCAGGACAGCATTGTCCTAACCCTTCTTTAAATATTAGTGTCTTCCGGTATGTGGATCGTTGTCATGCAAAAGCGATTCATCAACATCTTCATTTGCTAAACCACTATCAACGACGCCCTCTCCCGTACTTGTAATAACATTCGAACGCATCGCATCAGTCGCATCCAGCATTGCCTGGTTATCGACCGGCTTATCCATATACTGGCTTTCTTCTTCATACTTTTCGTTCAACAAGCCTTGCTTGGTTCCCTTTACCAAAACGAGCACGCAACCCTCTTCAAGATCCTCTTGGTAGCCGTAAAGCGGGTCATCGTCCGTTCGATAATCAGGCATTGGTCGGTTCTCAATTGCTATCGAGTCTTTAACCTCTTGCCACAATTTTTCTTCAGTTGTCACTTCTGCTTCTGTACTTTTCGCATATGTCGGCTGGAAATTTTCATGGGTTATCAAAGTGATATCTTCGTTGGTGCAACCTTTTTCCTTCAACTGTCTGATGATAGCCACCACTTTTTCAACAGAGTCATAACAGCCCACGATATATCGGTTTCTAAGTATCATCTCAATGCCTCCCTAGAACTTGTTACCTTTATTATAACGGTTTCATAATCATCTCCCAAACCATACCCCTTTTCTCATTTTGCAAAAATTGAAACAATTCAAAAGTTGTAGTAACATGAATACATAATGAAAGCGTTTACTTTTTAAGAACTATCAATATGAGTGGAGATGGGAAAAACATGCTAAATCTAAATGATAAGGTCGCAATTGTAACAGGTGCTGCAATGGGTATGGGAAAAGCAACCGCGGAATTATTTGCTCATGTAGGCGCCAAAGTTATCATCGCCGATTATAACGAAGAAGAAGGCCAAAAAACGGCTGATGGAATCAGGAAAAATGGCGGTGAAGCTACCTTCGTTAAAGTGGATGTATCAAAAGAAGAACAAGTTAAAAATCTGGTAGAAAAGACGGTAGAAACATATGGACGTCTAGATGTCGCCGTAAACAACGCAGCCATTACGCCCGATGATAAACCAATCGCAGAGATGGATATGGACTACTATGACCGATTAATGTCCGTCGATTTGAAGGGCATCATGCTGTGCATGAAATATGAAATCCAACAAATGCTTAAGCAAGGTGGCAAATCCTCTATTGTTAATACTTCATCGGTCAGTGGCATACGGCCCCAACCCGCTAATCCTGCTTACGTCACTGCAAAACATGGCGTGATTGGTGCGACGAAAGCAGCAGCAATTGATTATTCATCCAAAGGCATCCGCATCAACACTGTTTGTCCGGGTGCAATCGATACACCCATGTTGCAAAATGCTCTCGTCCAATTCGGCCTTGATCCCGTCGCCTATGCCAAACAACTGAGTATGCTTGGGCGCTTTGCCGAAGCAGAAGAAGTTGCACAAGCGAACTTATGGTTGTGTTCAGATTTATCATCTTACGTTACCGGTGCCACCATTGCAGTTGATGGCGGTTATACCGCGATGTAAGAGCAAATGTATAAAATATATAAAGAGGAGGTTGGATTTCTGTGCCCAACCTCCTCTATTGCGTTATTTTAAAGATATACAGTAAGTAATTTAATCAAAAATAGAAAGGTGAACTCTGCCTTTAACCGCAGGCAGCGGAGATTTGGGATCACACTACCTTTCTGCTGTTAACAGCATGGCCTTTTGTATGGTCATTCTTCTCATTTTCATATAAATTCCACCTCTTAAGATTATTAGATATCATGATGCTAAAAATCAGGCGGTTTCTTTTGATGATGCTGAAGGACGTAATTCCATTTTGAAAAGGTATCTCTACTATATAAATAATTCATAAGCAGCTCCTTTCTAAAACAAAAAAACACAAAGGTCACTTCTCCCTGTGCATCATCGACCAACTATTCAATTTTTTTGGCAAAGGTTGCGGACAAACACCCATCTGAACGGATTTCTTAATAAATGCAGCCATGTGATTACCTCCCATTTTTCAGTATAAAAGACTTAAAAATGTTCGAACCTTTGCTTAGCTCTATTATAAGACAGTTATTTTTTCTTTTCAATGATTTCACTTACTTCAAGTTTTTCCCTTTTCGTGATAGTATTGAGCAAAGCCATTAAAAACAAATGAGGAATAAACATGAATATACGAAAAAAACTACAGCAAAGTAAACGCATCGTCATTAAAATTGGAACAAGTTCCTTGATGACTGCAAACGGCAAAGTGAACTACCAACAATTCGACCGCCTCGCTTATGTCCTTTCTACCCTTAACAAAGACGGCAAGGAAATTGTCCTGGTTTCTTCTGGCGCGATGGGAGTTGGCTTGGACAAGTTGAATATTTCCAAACGTCCCGTTTCGATACCCGGGCAACAAGCAATTTCCGCCATCGGACAATGCGAGATGATGAATCTTTATTCCCGTTTCTTTTCCCACTACAATCAGACAGTTGGCCAAATCCTGCTAACACGCGACATTATCGAATTCCCGGAAAGTTTAAAAAATGTAACCAATACCTTCAACGCCTTAATTGAAATGGGTATTATTCCCATCGTAAATGAAAATGATACGGTTGCGGTTGAAGAGTTGGATCACCAAACAAAATTTGGTGATAATGACCAGCTTTCCGCAATCGTGGCAAACATCATCGACGCCGATTTATTAATCATGCTTTCCGATATCGATGGGTTCTATGACCAAAATCCGGTCAACAACCCAGATGCCACCCTCTTTCACACGATTTTCCAAGTGACTGATGAGGAAATGGCGAAGGCTGGAGGCGAAGGTTCTTCCTTTGGAACAGGTGGTATGATCACCAAGCTCAAAGCTGCCCAGTACTTATTAAAAAATAATCACGAAATGATCTTAGCCAAAGCAGAGGATCCCACCATTATCTTTGATATTCTCAAAGGTCATGAAATCGGCACTTATTTCTCTAACCAACCTGAACTGATCAAGGAGGAAACGACTGAATGAACAACATGCTCGAGACAATGGGTAGGCAAGCAAAAATAGCTGCCAATATCCTCAGAAAAACCAAAACAGCTCAGAAAAATAAAGCTTTGCTTGCAATGGAAGCTGCCCTTTTGAAAAATCAGGAAGCAATCATTGAAGCCAATGCCATCGATATTGCAAACGCCCAAGAGCGGGGATTGGCAAAACCAATGATTGAACGCTTAACTTTAAATCCTGCCCGTATCCAATCCATGGCGGAAAGTATTCATCAAATTGCCGGATTACCAGATCCAGTGGGTTATATTGAGGAAATGAAGACAAGTGAAGATGGCCTGCGCATCGGTAAACAGCGTGTGCCATTAGGTGTCATCGGGATTATTTATGAATCTCGCCCGAACGTCACTGCGGATGCCGCTGCTCTTTGTTTCAAATCCGGTAACGCTGTTATCTTACGCGGCGGGAAAGAAGCCCTGGCATCAAACCAGGCCATCCTGGAAGCAATGCGTGAAGGTTTGAGAGCGGCTGAATTGCCCATTGAAATGATTCAACTGATTACTGATCCTTCCCGCGAACTTGCGACAGCCTTTATGCAAATGAATGACTATTTGGATTGCTTGATTCCACGTGGTGGCGCGGGTTTGATTAAGAATGTTTTGAAAAACGCGACTGTTCCGGTTATTGAAACAGGGGTAGGAAACTGCCATTTGTATATCGACAAAGAAGCAGATTTGGAAATGGCAACCCGTATTTTGATAAATGCAAAATGTGACCGCCCTTCTGTCTGTAATTCCATTGAAAACTTGCTTGTTCACTCGGATGTGGCCGATCGCTTCTTACCTGTGTTTGCCGAGGCCCTAAAACCTTACAACGTAGAAATACGTGGGGATGAAAAGACAATGTCCTTAATCCCTGATGCGATTCTGGCAACGCCTGAAGACTATGATACCGAATTTCTGGATATGACATTGGCGGTTAAAGTCGTCAGTCATTACGATGCTGCCGTTTTGCATATTCAAAAACATTCCACTGGTCATTCAGAAGTCATCGTGACCGCTGATTACCAGACTGCGCTTGCCTTCTTGGAAGACATCGATGCCGCTGCAGTTTACGTTAATGCCTCATCGCGCTTCACAGATGGTGGTTGCTTCGGACTTGGTGGCGAAATCGGCATCAGCACCCAAAAATTACATGCCCGTGGACCAATGGGTTTAGCTGAACTTACTTCCTACAAGTATATTGTTTTTGGAGAAGGACAAATTCGCGGTACGACAGGAAATGAATTTGAATGTTAAAATAGAGACGCGGTTGGCACTTACCAACCGCGTCTATTTTTGTTTAGAGGAGAAAAATAATGACACGAAATATAGCAATTATCGGTGGTGGGATTGTCGGCGCGACTGCAGCCTATTATTTATCCCGTCAAGGACATCAGGTTACGGTATTTGATGAAGGAACAGGGCAAGCGACTTCTGCTGCAGCTGGTATCATCTGCCCCTGGCTATCAAAACGACGCAATAAAAAATGGTATCGGCTGGCTTCAGAAGGAGCAGCTTTTTACAAACGCTTATGTGAGGATCTGGCAACGGATGGCGGAGATTCTTCGTTCTATAAAGTTTCCGGCGCCATCTTATTAAAGAAAACCCCTAAAGCGACGAAAGAGCAATATGAATTAGGCTTGAAACGGCGGGAAGATGCGCCGGAAATGGGAGATTTGAAAATCCTGAGCCAGGAAGAACTTATTGCCCTGCTTCCTTCTATCCAAACCCAGGAAAATGCGCTATTTGTTTCGGGCGGTGCACGTCTGGATGGCGGTGCCATGGTAGCCGAATTGCTGGCGCAAGTTGTGAAGAATGGTGGCACCCTATCGAAAGTGTGGATTGATTTGAATGAAACCTTTTTAAAACAATACGATGCGGTTATCTTGGCTACGGGCGCCTGGTTACCCCAAATCTTGGAGCCTCTTGGTTACCGAGTTGATATCCGCGGGCAAAAAGGGCAACTCGTCGTGCTTCAAACCGATGATGTTGATAACGGAGATTTACCGGTGATTATGCCCGAAGGTGAAATTGACGTTTTACCAATCGGGAATGGCAAAGTTTTTGTCGGGGCAACACATGAAAATGACAAAGGATACGATATAACCGTAGAACCCGATATCGTCAATCACTTGATTGAACAAGGCGAAGCCTTATTTACGCGTTTACAAGGTGCCCAAACAATTGAAGTAAAAGTAGGAACCCGCGCTTATACTTCCGACTTTAGTCCTTTCTTCGGCTATGTTCCCGGTCAACCCCATCTATTGGTTGCTAGTGGCTTGGGATCATCAGGTCTAACCACTGGACCACTCATTGGTTATCAATTAGCACGGTTAGCTGCTGGGCAAGAAGCAACCCTACCGCTGGAAGACTATCTACCGAATCATTACATTGTTCTCAGAAAGTAATTTCAAATAGGCTTATCGTTTTGAATACCAAAATTTATCCCTTATAATGAAACTATATTGCGGAGGAGGTGAAAAAATGATCAAAGAATTTAAAGAGTTTATTATGCGTGGTAATGTTTTGGATTTGGCAGTCGGGGTAATTATCGGGGCAGCTTTCTCTGCTATCGTAAATTCATTAGTTGCTGATATTATTACACCATTAATTGTATCTATGACTTCTCAAGCAGATATGAGTGATTTGGCTGTCAAAATCGGAACCGCTACATTGACTTACGGTAACTTCATCCAGGCTATCATCGACTTTCTAATTATTGCCTTTGTTTTATTCCTTATTATCAAGTCCGCGAATAAATTCAAACGCAAACATCCTGATATGGATACTGAAGAAGTTGAAGTGCCTACAGCGGAGGAATACTTACGTGAAATCCGTGACTTATTAGCAAGTCAAAACAAACAAGATATTCTGTAATAAATACAAATAAACGGACCTGACATTTTATTTTGTCGGGTCCGTTTATTTATTATATAAATAAGCGCTAATTAAATAAATGCTGAGAGTAAGGGCATGAATATGGCGGTAGATCAAGAACAAGGCCAGATATTCCCGTAAAAGTGCATAGGGTAAGTAGAAAATCGGTGTTTTAGCACCAATACCTTCTGCTTCAATCCCTAATTGACTGGCATACACCCCACCACGCAGGACATGATAAGAACTCGTCACAAATAATATTTTTTCTTGGCTCTTAAGGAGACGTTGGCTATATAGAAAATTTTGATGGGTATTGATCGATTGATCCTCCACAATGATTTTATCCGCAGTTACTCCTTTTTCCAGTAAATAGGCCTGCATCACTTCTGCTTCCGAAACCGCATCATCGGGGCTTTTCCCGCCACTCACGACCAATGTTGCCGGTTCATAACCTTGCATAATTTGATTATTTTGGTATTGAATAGCGCGGTCCAAACGGTACTTCAGCATCAGACTGACTCCTCCGTCCGGCGCCAAGCCCGTACCTAAAATGATAACCCAGGATTTATTAAAACTGGGGCTGATAACCCGGGACGACAAAACCATAAACAAAAAAATAATGAAAGTAATTAATAAATACAGGAAAACATAATCAAGCATTGTTTCCAAAGAAAAGATTAGACTGCTATTCAGCCATAAGCGATTAATCAGAACCAACATCAATATTCCCAACATCAATATTCCAGATGCAGCTACAACACGATACTTCCTGGATTCAGGTCGTTTCCTTAAACGATTAAAGGCATGAACAATGAGTCCAATACTGGATAAGCCGAGAACATAAGGCGCAATCAATAATAAGAATATTTCAGTCTTCTCCAGAAACTGGACGATTGCAGCTTCAAAAGGGTAACGATTCCTTTGATTAATTCCAGCCCCAAAAGCAAAAAGAGCAAGAAGCAACGCAGAGTTTTTTTCGGTGCGTGTGCGCTGATTTCGCCACATATAAAAGAATGTGCCTACGCACATCATTCCAACTCCGTAAAATACCATGCGCCTTCTCCCCCTTAAAGTTCGTGATAAGCTTGATACACGTCTTGCTTTTTCAATTGGCGTACTTTAGCAACTTGCTTAATGGCATCTTTTGCGGCAAGTCCTTCTTGGTCCATTACGAGTTCAACATGTTTCTTTAAGTCCTCAGGGAAAAATTGATTCACCGCTTCTTCTGGTTCGTGATTCCCTTCCACCATGAAACAAATTTCACCCTTCACTTCCGACTGCTCCAACCATTCCAATACTTCTTCAGCCGTCCCACGGATAAATTCCTCATAGCGTTTTGTTAACTCGCGACAAATCACCACACGGCGCTCTGGGCCTAAAACGATAATGAGGTTACTGATTGTTTCTTTGATCCGGTAGGGTGATTCGTAAAAAATCATCGTTTCTTCTTTATTTTTCAACATTTCCCATTGTTCACGCTGCTCTTTCTTTTTACGCTTCAAAAAACCGATAAACGTAAAAGGTTGCGGTGGCAAACCAGACGCAATAAGTGCCGTCACGCCAGCATTTGCACCAGGTAAAGGGACAACCGTAATCTGGGCTTCGATACAGGCTACGACCAGATCATGACCGGGATCACTGATAGAAGGCATTCCCGCATCACTTACTTGTGCAATGTTGGATCCATTTTCTAGTAATTCCAGCAAATAAGGAATCCGTTCTTTCGTATTATGTTCGTGGAAACTGATTTGAGAAGTGGTGATATCAAAGTGATTTAACAATTTCTGGGTGTTTCGGGTATCTTCCGAAGCAATCCAGTCCACATCTTTCAAGGTTTCCACTGCCCGGTAGGTCATATCACCTAAATTGCCTATTGGGGTTGGAACAAGGTAAAGCGTACCGGATTGGTGGGTTTCATAACTTTTTTGGGTTTCAATCATCTGGTATCTCCTTCTTCCACTTTTTCAAACGGATTTCTTTTTGTCTTCTCGTTAATTGCTTGAATGCATATTCTGCTTTTGTCGCTTCACTGCGCGTTTCAAAGCCCTGTTCATGAATCATTTTCACGGGACGGCGGGTTTTTGTATATTTGGAACCAATCCCGTTATTATGTTCTTTTTCCCGGCGCTCAGGGTCGGTTGTATAACCTGCGTAAAAGGAGTCATCGGCACAATGTAAAACGTAAAAATAATGCTGTTTGTTATTCGCCAAAAAGAATCGCCTTCACTTCTTCGGAATAGGCACGGGAATCGTCATGAATGAAAAGAGGCGACAATATTTTTAGCCCTTCTTCTTTTCCGTCTTTTATTGCTTCAATTAAAATCATGTTCGCTTCCTTGCCCTCATAAGGATAAATGAAACGGATTTTTTTCGGAGCCAGGCGATTTGCCCGCATCGCATCCAAAATTTCAAAAAAGCGGTCGGGACGATGGACGAAATAGGCTTTTCCATTCATTTTTAGTAACTGGCTTGTTTTCTTCATTAATTGAGGCAAATTCAACAAAATTTCGTGGCGCGCAATCGTATAAGCATCCAGATTATTCTTGGTACTATCATTTAAATTTTTGAAATAAGGCGGATTACACGTGATGATATCAACAGAGTCCGGTTTAATATGCTCGGTAATCGCATTAATATCAGCATGGATAAAAGAGACTTTTTCTTCGATCTGATTCAATTGGACGGTTCGTTTGGCCATATCCACCAAACGGTCCTGTACTTCCACCCCGATGATTGGATTTTCCGTTTTACCCGTCAACAAAAAAGCGACCGCACCGTTTCCGGAACAAAAGTCCACGATTGTCGCTTTCCGTTTTCGAGGTAATTCAGCAAAGTCTGCCAATAAAACAGCGTCCAGAGAGAAAGAAAAAACAGAGGGACTCTGAATAATCTGGATATTTTCGCGTTTCAAAATATCCAGACGTTCGCCCTCTCTTAAAAGGGGGTTTTTATCTGTCACCATTACCGCCCCGTTCTCCATAAATGACATCCAGACAGAAGACACAGGATTCATCATCCACCCTGCGGCTGCCGTAATAAACATTACAGACATGGAAGCCATCCTCATATAATTTCTGTAGATTCAAACGTGATTTAGACATTTCTGGTTCCGTCACCACAGTATCTGGCTCCAATTGTTTATCCAGGTATTCAATGCGGTCACGCAAATGTTGGTTCTCAATCTGCAGATTTGTATTTTCCTCAATCAATTCCGTCAGCTTCTGTTGAATTTCCCGTAAATCTTCATTAACAGATGAAATCCGGCTTTCAACACGATGAAATTGATCAAATAAAGCTCGTTTATCCATTCTACCCACTCACAATTTCATATTTCTTAAGCAAAGACTTGCGTCAGTTCTTCCCAGGCATATTGAACTGTTTTTCGTTCCTGGAACAATTTTATGGTCACCACCTGGGATAGGATATTCAATCCCACAACTTTTCCCAGTCCTTCTGGCGTTTCGATTTCAGTGCCGTAATCCGGCATGGATTTCTTTAACTCTTCATACGTCTCATCTTCATAATTCAAACAGCACATCAAGCGCCCACATAATCCTGATAATTTGGCATTATTCAAGGATAACCCTTGATTTTTAGCCATTTTTATCGATACAGGTACAAAATCACCCAAGAAAGTAGAGCAACAAAGCGGCCGGCCACATGGACCAATGCCCCCCAAAAATTTCGCTTCATCACGGGCGCCAATTTGTCGCAACTCAATCCGTACGTGGAAAATAGCTGCTAGTTCCCGCACGAACGAGCGGAAATCGACGCGGCCAGGAGCGCTGAATAAGAAAGTTAGCTTTTGACGATCGAATGAGTAATTCGCACCGACAATTTTCATCTCTATTTGGGAACGGCGCGCTTCCGCTTTGGCTATTTTAAAAGCTGCTGCGGCTTCTTCAACATTGTCTTTTTCTATCGTCAAGTCCTCTGTCGTTGCGGATCGCAAGATTAATTCGGCCGGTTGTAGAGCATCCTCTTGTTGACAGCTTTTGGATGCAATGACAACTTTCCCGATTTCAAGATATTCGCCTTGTCTGACAATGACTTTTTCATTTAACGCAAACATTTCTGATTCATTTTCAAAATAAGAAATGGGACCATTATTTACAAAACGAATACCCAGTGCTTTTTTCACCTTAGCTACCTCCTTTTTCATTGCTCACTTGATTAGTTGATTTTGAATAACAAGACTTTCCAAAACACCTTGTGCTTGGACATTAGCCTGGATGGCTTTCTTGCCATCCAGGATATTCTCTATTTGTTGGGTTAAATAACCACTATCTTTTCGAAAATTTTGATGATGTTTCAATAGTTCTTGGTGAACGGCCGCTTTATCATGACCGAATGATAGATAGAGCATATCGCGATAATGGAATAGTAACAAATCCAGACATAACGTTATCTGTGCACGTTCTTTCACCAAAGGCATGAGGTCAGTGTGGACATAAATAAAAGCCATGGAGTCTTTCTTCATGAGTTGATTAAACCACGTCCATACTTTTCCCAGGAGCTCCTGGAACCATTCATCTGCCTGTAATCGCTGGGCTTCTTTTGTATCATTGGTTAAAGCTGATAATACACCGACGTATTTTTCCGTAATGCCTTCTTCCCGAAAAACATCCCCCATCACTTCCCGCTTTAAAGGCTGGAAATGAATGATTTGACAACGGGAGCGGATGGTTGGAAGAATATTCTCTTTTACGGTTGTCAGTAAAAATAAATACGTATCCATCCCTGGTTCTTCCAAAAAAGTCAGGAGGCTGTTGGCCGCGCTAATGGTCATCTTTTCCGCCTGATCGATGATATAGACCTTTTTATTGCCTTCCACTGCACTTTTAGAAAATTCGGATTTCAGTTGCCTGATTTGATCCACTTTAATGGATTGGCCGTCCGGCTCCACCACGATTAAATCCGGTTGATTCCCCTCAATAAATCGCCGGCAATTCCGGCAATTCCCGCAAGGTATCCCGAGGTGTCCACTCTCACAAAAAATAGCTTGTGCCACCCGTTCGGCTAAGGCCATTTTCCCGGTTCCCCGAGCACCTTCAAACAAATAAGCGTGGCCAAGTCGTTTTCCGGTAATTGCGTTCGCAAACAATTGCTGAAGTTCCGGCTGTTTTTTTTCTAATTCTGTCACCATGGGCATTAGAAGCGATGGAAGCTTTCAACAGGCATGACGAAGACGGTCGCCCCACCTACATGTACTTGCATCGGATAAGCCAAGTTGTTGCCGTTTAATGATACATCCATGTTAACCGGAGTAGTCATGTACTGTTCTCTGGATTCACAGTTCACTTTGATAATGTTCAGTACTTCTTCTACTTGTTCATCCTCAACACCAATCATGAAGGTTGTGTTTCCTGAACGGAGGAAGCCACCAGACGATGATAATTTTGTTGCCCGGATGTTTGCCTCAACAAGTTCATCCGAAAGTAATGCACTGTCTTTATCTTGAACGACTGCCATAATCAGTTTCATAACGATCTCCTCTTTCTGTCTTTTAAATTAAAAGAAGCGGGACAGGATAACTGTCATACACTGTGTCACGACTTCTTCTGGTGTTTGTGTGCCATCTATTGTAACAATTCGCTCTTTGTTCTTTTGCGCCAAGGCTTGGTAGCCTTCCCTTACTTTCTCATGAAAAGACAACTTTTCTTGGTCGAGACGATTATACTCTCGTGTTCCCTCGCTCTTTTGAATGCGGCCTAAGCCGACTTCAGCCGGAACATCAATGTATAATGTTAAATCAGGCTGGATACCATCTGTCGCAAAATCATTGATTCGAAAAATACCCGCCTCGCCAATTTCACGCGCGTGTCCTTGGTAAGCAATGGAACTATCCACAAAACGGTCGCAAAGAACAATATCGCCTGCGTCAAGAACGGGGAGTACTTTTTCCACCAAGTGTTGGCGGCGGCTTGCTGCATACAACAAGGCTTCCGTCCGTGCATCCATCTTTGTATGTGCCGGATCCAGAATGATATCCCTTATTTTTTCTGCAATCGGGCTGCCACCCGGTTCACGGGTTGAGACAATCTGTTTATCCGTCATTGTGGAGAGGCGTTTTACAATCTCTCTCAATGCGGTAGTTTTGCCAGATCCATCCGGGCCTTCCAATGTGATAAAAATACCATTCATATACGCTAGCTCCTTGTTCATGTAATCTCATTATACTCTAATTCATTGCTTTTTTATAGCTTCTAAAAAGTCAGCTAATCCTGGTATAAGTTGTCTTTTTTATAGCCTCGTTTTTTCAGACCCATTGCTTTGACCTTCCTTGGCTTGACAATATCACCCTGGATATTCCGCTGACGCGCTTCGCGCATCAAGCACAAGTACTTGGCTCTTTCAATTTTCCGTAAGGCATTCAAGTCTTCCGGTACATCGTACGCTTCTTCTTCGAGGTGTAAGAGCAGTTGGTATCTCTGGAAAACAGTCTGCAGGCTATTGCTCAAACGTTCATCCATCAGCTGTTTTTGCTGATTTTTCCTGCTTTTATTCAATAAATGGAACACCATTTTATTAATGACTCCTCATACTTTCTTCCTATAATTCCCGGCGACCGTCGATAGCGCGGAATAACGTCATTTCATCCGCATATTCAATGTCGCTACCCACTGCCAGTCCATAGGCAAGACGCGTCACTTTGATTCCAGCTGGCTTGATGAGTCGTGATAGGTACATCGCTGTTGCTTCACCTTCTGCCGTTGCGTTGGTTGCAATAATCACTTCATTAATTTCCTCGTTTTGAAGACGTTTAATCAAATCAGGGATATTCAAATCTTCCGGTCCGGTTCCTTCCATCGGAGAAAGAACACCATGCAGAACATGGTACAAACCATGAAATTCCCGAATTTTTTCCATGGACATGATATCGCGTGGATTTTCCACTACCAAAACGGTTGAACGGTCACGGCCTTCATCCTGACAAATGGAGCAAGGGTCCGATTCGGTGATGTTGCCACAAACGGAACAGTAATGTAAATCTCTCTTTGTACTGATTAAGGCATTCGCGAATTTAACAATCTCTTCCTCTTCCATATCCATACAGAAGAAAGCAAGACGAGCCGCCGTTTTTTGGCCGATACCTGGTAATTTCATGAAACTCTCAATCAGCTTGGCTATTGGTTCTGGATAATGCATTTAGTCAGCACCTTCCGTCAATTAAAAGTTAGGCATTGCGCTTGCGAATTTACCCAATTTTGCTTTTGTTTCTACTTCGATTTTCTCAAGAGCAGCGTTTGTCGCCATCAAAATTAAATCTTGCAGCATTTCGATATCATCTGGATCGACAGCTTCCGGTTTGATTGCAACATCAACTACTTTTTTATCTCCGGTCATTGTTACTTGAACAAGTTCATTGGCAGCTACCCCTACAAACTGTGTTTGGTTGATTTGTTCTTGTGTTTCCTCGATTTGTTTTTGCATTTTTTGCATTTGTTTCATCATACCTTGCATATTTCCCATATTTCCGCGCATTATAATTCGCTCCTTTTATTTAGTCGTTTATGATTGTCACATTTTCTTCTCCGAAAATGCTGATTGCTTGTTCGACAACTTCTTGTTGTTTTTCTTCTTCCCGCACATCTTCATCCGGTCCCATTGCAAAATCTTCAAAGGGTTGTGGCGGTACATCGTTGTCCGAAAACTCACTGGCCACGGGATGGTCTGTTGGGGCCACTGCATTTGGTTCCGGTTGTTTCGGCTGGATTTTACCTGCCTTTAAATCCTGTACATAGTTACGGCGCAAAGTTCCCCATTGCTCGACGGTCAAACAAACGACTTCACCTGGTCGGTTTGTCATCCTTTGAATCGCCTCAGCCAATGCTTCCCGGAGTTCCATATCTTCCGTCGCTTTTTGGCAAAGAATATCGTACTCGAAAGCTAGAATACAGGCACTACCGTTTGCTGCCACGGGTTCTGCTTGGCGTAAAACCGCTCGTTGGGTAACAGATAGGTAATCAAGGATATCTCCCCAATTAGATTGTAACGTAACAAGCTCTTGTTTTGTTGCTTCGCGCATAATTTGTTGCGCGCGACCGATATCCGGTTTAAAACCATTTGGATTTTTACGTGGTGGCGCTGGTTTTGCAACTGTATCACTTGCTGATACTTCAATTCTACCATTTTTCAATCCTTCCAAAACAGCTTTTAGTTCTTTTTTCAAAGAAGCAACTTCCTTTTCCAGACGGACCACTTCTTGGCTGTCTGCTGCTTTGGTTGTGGCTGTAGCTGGTTGTGAAAGGGGCTGTGATAATTTAACCGCCAGGACTTCCAGGTAGACATCCGGTTGTGTTGAGAAACGCATTTCTTTTTGCGTTTGGCTGAATTCTTCAATAGCCCGGTATAAGAACGTAGCTGCCACTGATTCAGCAAACGAACGGAACTTATCCGTCAAACGGTCAGCGTCCTCCATCCCTTTACCGTTTGTCTGTTTATACACCAAAATGTCCCGGGAAAACAGGATCATTTCTTCCAGGAAGCGGCCTGCTTCTTTACCGTTAGCTAAAATCGCATTCAGGATTTTAAGTGCTTCCTCAGCGTTTTCTTCCTTGAGGGCGCCCAGGAATGACAACATCATTTCCTCGGTCAGGCTTCCCGATACTTGAATCGCGTTATCCAAAGTGACCAAATCGGAATTATAGGAAATGACTTGATCCAATAGACTCAAGGCGTCCCGCATTCCGCCGTTAGCTGCCCGCGCAATAACATGCAGGGCTTCTTCCTCATAGGCGATTGTTTCTTCTTTCAAAATAAAAATCATTCGCGCTAAAATATCTTGGTACGTGATGCGTTTGAAATCAAAGCGCTGTGTCCGCGAGATGATGGTCAGTGGAATTTTATGCGGTTCGGTCGTTGCCAGAATAAAAATAACATTCTCCGGTGGCTCTTCCAATGTTTTCAAAAGGGCATTAAAGGCGCCTGTTGACAACATATGCACCTCGTCTATGATATAAATTTTATGTTCAGCTTGCGTGGGAGCATAACGAGCTTTGTCGCGAATGTCACGGATTTCCTCAACCCCGTTGTTACTGGCCGCGTCAATTTCGATGACGTCATTCAAGCGACCTTCTGTAATGGCAAGACACATTTCACAGGCATTACATGGTTCACCGTCTTGTTGATTCGGGCAGTTAATGGCTTTAGCGAAAATTTTAGCCGCACTCGTTTTCCCTGTCCCTCTTGGACCAGTGAATAAATAAGCGTGGCTAGATTTTTTTTGTTCGAGAGCATTTTTCAAAGTTCGCGTCACCGCTTGTTGACCGGCAATATCCTCGAAGCGCTGTGGCCGCCAGACACGATAAAGTGCTTGATAACTCATTATTTCCCTTCTTTCTGTGCGTATTTCATCTATTCATTATACGGTAAAAAAGCCAAAATAGAAAGCGGAGCTGACGTTTCCTTTTGACTTGAAAAGGCGCCAAATTAACCTTTTTAAATGGTATCGGGATATTTTTGTTTTTAGATGAAATCCAGAGTATACTGGACACAAGAGAGGAAAGGAGGGATAGACGTGAAAATCCGAATTGAAACATGTACAACCTCCATAGCTACAAGTTTGAATACCGTCAGGAAACTCCGTGAAGACGGCATTCCCAAAGAACATATTTATATTGTGACGAATATCGCCAGTAAAGATACGATTCTTAATAATTATGACCTCCGCAATGAAGATGGTTCCATTTTTTCTTCCCATTCCCTGATTGAAAATGTCAAAGATATTTTAACCGTCCCCGAATTTAAAAAGACGGGGCATCCCCTGGATACTCTCCAGAAGTACCAAGAACGAATTGAATTCGGCAGTATTGTTGTTGCCGTTGTTGAATAACGAAATAAAACGCTCACCCAGAGACTTTTCTTCTGGGTGAGCGTTTTTTGTAAAAGTGATTAAAAAATAAAAAGCCCTCATCCGAAGATAAGAACATCTGGTTTGCTATTAACTTACAGCACATGGCGACTCTTACTTATAGCTGCTTCCTTCCGGATCTGACTCATTCATAAGACCGCCATTGCAGTAAGGCCTTTCGGCAAAGTTTAGTATAACACACGTCGCCCTTATTTTTCAAGGGCAATCAGCTCATTCGACGTAAATGTTTCCGACTTTCTTCTTTTCTTTTTAAGCGTAACGCGCGAAAAAAGGTTTGCAGCAAACTTTGGCATTCATCATGCAGAATACCTGTTTCCACTTCTGCTTGGTGGTTAAAGCGATCGTCTTGCAATAAATTCATCAATGTACCGGCAGTCCCACCCTTTAAATCAGCCGCACCATAATAAACTTTTTTGATGCGTGACAAAATGATGGCACCACTGCACATTGGGCAGGGTTCCAACGTTACAAACAATTCAGCATCTTCCAAACGCCAATTCGAAAGTTTTTTGTTGGCATCACGAATGGCCGTCATTTCGGCATGTGTAGTGGCATCGTTAGTCGTTTCCCGTTCATTATGGCCGCGTCCAATAATTTCACCATCCAGTACAATAACCGCGCCAATGGGAACTTCCCCAATAGCGCGCGCTTTTTCTGCCTCCAGGATAGCTTCCCGCATAAACGCCTCTTTTTCAGCTAATTCCATCTTATCCCTCTTTCTCATCCACCCTAATATAATCTATTTCGGAACATCTTTCCAATTATTTTGTATCAATGTTAAAATGAAAGTACTATTGAAATCGATTGCGAGGAAAATCTTTTATGGAAGACTTACTTAAAGAACTTTTCCCTGAGGCGAAGGTCAACCAATCTTCCTGGATGGGAAATGATTATTTCACTGTCCCCCTGGAGGGCAAATTCATGCATTTCGCATCCGGTACCATAACAGACCGGGAAAAACGTCTGATCATCCAGATGTTGGAACCAGATACAGTTTTTAATACCGGCCTCAAGAACGTTTGGGCACATTATTTGTTGGAAAATCCCAACCCTATCCCAAGTGGTTATGAGCGCATCCAGGTCCTGCAAGTCACTTTAAAACAAACTTCTCCAGAGCCGATTGACCGAAAATTATGGCTGGATGCTTTTAAAAACACCCTCTCTTCTATAGTCGATGGTTTTTTTGTTTCAGAACAATATGCCCTCTTCATTATTCATAATCCTGATCACTTTGAGCTGACAAATGAAATTGAAGGCGTCTTGAATGTGTTGGATGATGATTTTGGCATCAAGTCCAATGCATATCTGGGTCAAAACTGGACAGTCAATTCGTTTTTACCTGCACTTTTTTTAGAAGAACAAAGTATATTCCTGGATACACGTTCCCGAAGCCAGGCGGATCAAATCGTCACCCTAACGACGACAGCTTTGCCCCACTATACCTTTGAAGCAGCTTCCAAAAGTCCAATTCTAGCCACAATAAAGGAAGGTATTCAAAATATCGACGGCGGGGCTGACTTAGTGTATGCCATGTGGCAAAATCAGGGAAATATTTCCAAAGCAGCTACGGACCTTTACGTCCATCGTAATACGTTACAATATCGCATTGACCGTTTTGTGGACACAATCGGTTTGAATTTGAAAAAAATGGATGATTTACTGCTGAGTTATATGGCATTACATGCCCGGTTTAAATAACAAAGGAGACGACAGGTTGCCCTATCGTCTCCTTCTCATTCATTTATTTGAACTTTTTGCTTACATGATCTTTATAATCAACCGCTTTGTCTCTCAAATCGTCGAACGTATCAAAAATTGTATCTTTCCAGCTGCCGGTGCGATCGAAAACGCTCAATAATGTTTCGATTTCATTATCACTTAGCGTTTCGACGACGTTCATGACACGATGGTTGCCTTTGAATTTACTTTTCAATCGTTGGCGGTTTAAATAAGCCCCAACGCGGTCCACAGTTTCTTCTTCATTCATAAGAATTGTTGCGACAGCAGTTATAGCAGCCGTGGCAGCTAAACCAATGAGAAATGCTTTTTTTGAATTTGAATTTTTCATTATTGATCGCTCCTTTTCATTTGTCTTTATTTTAGCATACAAGAAAACGTATTCCGAATGATTTGGTCTGCCACCTATGGCATAATAAGCGTACATTCTATCGAAAAGGGAGTCTCCACATGTTTACTAAATGGCTGGAATCTTATGCCGAACATCATACCATCGAGAAAAAGCGTCTGCGCATTGGCTTATTGGCCGGTGTTATCGGACTGATTTCAAATTTATTACTTTTTATTGTTAAATTAGCTGCGGGTTGGTTATCGGGCAGTGTATCCATTATGACCGATGCCATCAATAGCCTTTCCGACACTGCTTCTTCCATTCTGACGTTATTGGGCTTCAAGGCTGCTTCTAAGCCACCAGACAAAGAACATCCTTATGGGCATGAACGCTTTGAATACATCAGTGGACTATTGGTTTCAACCATCATTATTTTTGTGGGGTTTCAATTTTTGACTACTTCCGTCGAACGTATTTTTAATCCCACCGCCTTAGCAAGCGGGCCACTTATTTTTGTGTTATTGACGGTTTCCATCTTCGCAAAAATAATCCAGGGCCTCTTTTATAAATCAGCTGCCACTACCATCCATTCGAATACTCTTAGAGGAGCAGCTCAAGATAGTTTGAACGATGTTTATACGACCATCATTGTATTACTTGCTTCATTGATTGAGTTTTTCACTGGGTTAACAGTGGATGGATATGCAGGGGCGATACTTGCCATTTTTATCATTTACAGTGGCATCAACATGATTCGTGATTCCATGGATGATTTGCTCGGCTCACGACCAAACGAGAAAGAGCTGTCCGAAATCCAGGCGCATTTCGACCAATTCGACGCCATCCTGGGCTATCATGACTTGCTCGTTCACAATTATGGCCCCAATAAGACGTATGCCTCCATCCATATAGAAGTCGATGATAGTTGGACCTTAACCGAGGCGCATGAGGTCAGCGACTATATCGAAAAACATTTCAAAGATGAACTTGGTATCGATTTAATTTGTCACCTGGATCCAATAGCCGTTCAAAACGAGGAACATACGCGAATTTACCGTGAAGTCAAAGCCATCCTCAAATCTTACCAATTAAATTTGAAATTTCATGATTTCAGGGTTGAAGAAGGACCTGAAAACGTCAAAATATCTTTTGATATTGACGTTCCTGAAGACATTACCACCTCAAATGAACAATTAGTCAAAGTTATTAAACAGGACATTTCAGAAAAAGTCGGCGAAGCGGAAATCGAAATTACGGTCGACCGCTTGAGCTTATTGAAGCACTAATCAAAAAAACGAGGGCGAGACTTGTGTCTCTTCCTCGTTTTTTGTATGTTAAGAATTACTTCCTACTAAATCTTTACCTGTTTCGTCTGTTGGTTCCTTTTTATCTTCACGGACTGAAATACGGATTTCTCCGTTGCGCGCACCGATAGTCACGGAATCACCAAATTTAACATTTCCGGTTAGCATTTCTTCGCTTAGTTTGTCCTCGATTTCTTTCTGGATAGCACGACGAATTGGACGCGCCCCATATTCAGGGTCGAAGCCAGCCTTAGCGATAACATCAATCGCAGAAGGGGTAACTTTAACGTGAACATCCAAGTCTTTCAGACGTTTCACAATCGTATTCGCCATCAACTTAACGATTTCATGCAATTCTTTCTTGTCCAGCGAATGGAATACAATCGATTCATCAATTCGGTTCAAGAATTCCGGACGGAAAGTACTTTTCAGTTCTTCCCGAATGCGTTTCTCCATCGCCTTATAGTCATGTTTCATATCTTTGACATTGAAGCCAACGGATTTTTCATCACGAATGGCAGTTGCTCCCAAGTTGGATGTCATAATTAAGATGGTGTTACGGAAATCAACTTTGCGACCTTTCGAATCAGTCAAATGACCATCATCCAAAACTTGCAGCAGAATATTAAAGACATCCGGATGCGCTTTTTCAACCTCATCAAACAAAATAACAGAATAAGGTTTTTGTCTAATTTTTTCAGTCAATTGGCCACCTTCATCGTAACCCACATAACCTGGAGGTGAACCGACTAAACGACTGGTTGCAAATTTCTCCATGTATTCTGACATATCAATTCGAACCAAGGCATCCTCTGAACCAAACATTGCTTCTGCCAATGTTTTGGCCAATTCGGTTTTTCCGACACCCGTTGGTCCAAGGAAAAGGAAGCTTCCGATTGGACGATTTGGATCTTTCAATCCTGAGCGGGCACGGCGAATCGCACGTGATACAGCACCTACTGCCTCTTCTTGGCCGATAACGCGCTCATGAAGAACATTTTCAAGTTTCATTAAGCGGTCGCTTTCTTTTTGTTCCATCTGGTAAACGGGGATTCCGGTCCACAACGCAACAACTTCGGCAACATCGCGTTCATCTACACTCAAGGTGTATTCATCACTCTGGGAAGCCGCTTCTGATTCTTCTCTGATGCGATCCAGACGTTGTTTGCGTGTCATCTCTTTTTTACGAATACGCGCTGCTTTAGCAAAATCCTGGTTCAGGATGGCATCTTCTTTTTCTTTGCCGAGGCGCTCAATTTCATCTTCCAATTTACCCACAGGTGTATCACCATGCGTCACGTCTAAACGGACTTTCGCCGCCGATTCATCGATTAAATCAATAGCTTTATCTGGTAAACGACGAGAGGTAATGTAACGGGTTGAGAGCTTCACAGCTGCTTCAATCGCTTCGTCCGTGATTTCTACCCGGTGGTGATCTTCATAACGGGAGCGTAGTCCCATCAAAATATCCACCGTTTCATCAGCGGTCGGCTCGTCAATATGAATAGGGGCAAAACGACGTTCCAAGGCTGCGTCTTTTTCAATATATTTTTGATATTCGTCCAGTGTGGTTGCCCCGATTGTTTGAAGCTCACCACGTGCCAATGCAGGTTTCAGGATATTAGAAGCATCGATTGCTCCTTCTGCTCCCCCCGCACCGATTAACGTATGTAATTCATCGATAAAGAGGATAACATTGCCATCCCGATAAACTTCGTCGATGATTTTTTTCATCCGTTCTTCAAATTCACCACGGTATTTGGTTCCAGCTACCAGAGATCCCATATCCAGCATCATCAGACGTTTGTGTGCCAACTGCTCCGGCACTTCGCCATTGACGATTTTCTGGGCTAAGCCTTCAACGATTGCCGTTTTACCAACACCTGGCTCCCCGACAAGAACAGGGTTGTTTTTTGTACGGCGAGATATAACTTGAAGAATGCGACGTACTTCCCGTTCCCGACCTACAATCGGGTCTAATTTCTGATTACGAGCCAATTCTGTCATGTCCCGTGCCAGTGAATCTAGTGTTGGTGTTCCCTCCGAAGTTTTAGCAGCTTTTTTGCCGCCTCTAATCGTATTTTTTGCCGGTTGTTTTAAACCGATTTTTTCATATAGCGTTTTACGTAATAGGTTGAAATCAACACCAAGATTTTTCAAAATCTTTACTGCTAAAACTTCTTCTTTTAACAGACCAATCAATAGATGTTCTGTACCAACAAGAAGCGTTCCTAACTTTTGGGACTCTGTAGTGGCGTACATCACGACAGTTTTAGCCCGAGGCGAAAATGGCATTGGAGCAAAATGGTCGGATAACGGTCTTGCCGTTCCATAGCCCGTTAGATGCTCAATTTCATCACGAACGTGTTCCTCATCCACATCGAAGTCGCGAAGAATTTTCCCGGCAATTCCCTCAGGTTCGCGTAGAAGCCCTAAAAGAATATGTTCTGTTCCAATTGATTGATGTTTAAAGTAATGGGCCTCTTCCGTTGCTAGAATGAGCGCTTTGCTCGCTTTTTCTGTAAATAGTTCGTCCATCCTTAACGCCTCCTTTACTAGGGTTATGACTGATTATATTATGCTTTAAAGCGAAGACTCTGTAATTGTTTGGTCAAAAGATGCGCGCGTACAACATCCTCATCATCCCCAAAAACCTGGAGCGTATTTTTATCGAGAATTGACAACATGAGATTGCCTTCTCGCTTGGAAATTAGTTTTTTATTAAACATATTTTGAACGATGGCAAACGCGTCTCTTTCGGAAATAACGTTTCCGACCATCTTGATCATTTCATCAAGAAATTCCACTTCATCCATGAATTTGACCTTCATGATGCGTATATACCCACCGCCGCCACGTTTACTTTCGACTAAATAGCCATGTTGCTCGGTAAAACGCGTATTAATTACGTAATTGATTTGTGAAGGGACACAATTGAAGTGACTGGCCATTTCATTACGTCGTATCTCAACTTGCTCTTGTTGCTTAAGTATTTTTTTAATATAAGCTTCAATGATATCTGACATATTTTGGTTCTGCAATTCATCCGCCCCCTTTCACCTGACTAATTTTGACTATTGTAACACAAATAGTATGCTATTCTTGGTTCAGTGTCAAATGGAAAGGTCCGAAATCTGTCTATTGACCAATTATTATATCGTAATCTGACTCTTTTTTGAACTATTTTGTTTATAAATATCCCGGATGTGTATTTTTTAGTTTTATTGACAATGAATACTTTTAGTTTTAGAATTATTTTAATACTACTATATAAAAAGGAGCATCAGATCATTGGAAATCCTTTATACACAAACAAGAGAAGAAGGTTCACAAAAAGCTTATGAATTAATCCGGGAAGCCCTGGACAATGGCGCAAAAGTATTTGGGTTAGCAACAGGGTCAACCCCAGAAGGCCTTTATAAAAAGCTCGTTGAAAGTGATGTTGATTTTTCTGAAGCTGTTTCTGTCAACCTGGATGAGTATGTAGGTTTGCCAGGAACACATGAGCAAAGCTACCGTTACTTCATGGAACAAAACTTATTCAATCATAAACCCTTCAAAGAATCCTATGTACCAAATGGTATGAACGAAGAAAAAGCTGAAATCGAACATTATGAAGCTATTCTGGAAAAATACCCTGTTGATGTTCAAATCTTGGGAATTGGTCATAACGGGCATATCGCTTTTAATGAACCAGGCACACCACTTGACTCTTTGACGCACAAAGTTGAGTTAACGCAATCTACTATTAATGCTAACAAACGTTTTTTTGAAAAAGAAGAAGATGTGCCACGTCAAGCTTATTCAATGGGTCTTGCTTCTATCATGAAGGCTAAGAAAATCATTCTTTTAGCTTTTGGTGAAGATAAAGCTCAAGCAATCAAAGATTTAGTGACTGCTACGGAACCTACTGAAGACATTCCTTCAACTGTTTTAGTAAATCACCCAGATGTAATTATTATCGTGGATGAAGCAGCGGCTTCTTTAATTAAATAATTTAAGAATGACAAAGCCAGGCAAAATCTTATTTTTTAGATTTTGTCTGGCTTTATTTTTTTGCAAATAAAAAAGCCTCTCCATAGAGAGACCGATTCAATCATACTGCGCGGCAACGTCCTACTCTCACAAAGGGAAACCCTTCACTACAATCGGCGCTAAGAAGCTTAACTTCTGTGTTCGGGATGGGAACAGGTGTGACCTTCTCGCCATCGTCACCGCACAATGTTTCTTATCAATGAAAAACAAAAGACCAGGAAATTGACCCAGTCTCGGATATCGGGAAGACAGGATTCGAACCTGCGACCCCTTGGTCCCAAACCAAGTGCTCTACCAAGCTGAGCTACTTCCCGATGATAAAAATGCAACCAGTAGGAGTCGAACCTACAACCGCCTGATTCGTAGTCAGGTACTCTATCCAGTTGAGCTATGGCTGCAAAATGTGAAAGCGGAAGACGGGGTTCGAACCCGCGACCCCCACCTTGGCAAGGTGGTGTTCTACCACTGAACTACTTCCGCAAAATGCCGGCTAAAGGACTTGAACCCTCGACCCTCTGATTACAAATCAGATGCTCTACCAACTGAGCTAAGCCGGCTTTATACATATTAAAATGTATATGAGTCATGCAGGGCTCGAACCTGCGACCCTCTGATTAAAAGTCAGATGCTCTACCAACTGAGCTAATGACTCAAACAATCCATTGCGGACCTCGGTCCACACCATCCGGCCTGTTTGAGGGGGCCTGGATAATGGAGGTTGACGGGATCGAACCGCCGACATCCTGCTTGTAAGGCAGACGCTCTCCCAGCTGAGCTAAACCTCCGGAAAACAAAAAAAGAGAAAAATAAATTGCGCGGCAGCGTCCTACTCTCACAAAGGGAAACCCTTCACTACAATCGGCGCTAAGAAGCTTAACTTCTGTGTTCGGGATGGGAACAGGTGTGGCCTTCTCGCCATCGCCACCGCACAACTATTTAATTGGGGGAACACCGTTCCCTCAAAACTGAATCCATAACACGTCGTAACGGCCGACCAAAGCCATTCCGCGCTTGCTTTTTTGAATCTTCAATCGTGGTTAAGTCCTCGACCGATTAGTACCAGTCCGCTCCATGCATCGCTGCACTTCCACTCCTGGCCTATCCACCT
>NZ_JBQPRC010000015.1:0-35672 GCF_052266745.1 Jeotgalibaca sp. A127 | reverse complement strand
TTACAACTGCGAACGTGCCCAATGGCACTTAAAAAAGTTGACCCCGGTACAATACCGAAATCAACTTCTTCTGAAGGTTGCTTAAACCTCTTTTTTAAATTGTCCTTGAAACGGGGTCCAGATTACAGGAATGAGAGCGGGTTTATTTGATTTATTCACTTCTAAGCATTTACATACGCTTTACATGCCGCTTCACATTCCCGACAAGCTTTAGCACATTCTTGGCAATGATCATGGTCGTGTTTCTCACATTCAGTTGCACATTCATCGCACGCTTTGGCGCATAGAGCTACGAGTTCTGGGAATAATTTACTTTCACGGCTGGAAAAAGCTACGACCATCCCACACATATCCGCGCATTCACGGTCGGTTCGGATGCAGTCCGCCATCATCGCAACATGTTCTTCTCTCAAACAGGCATCGAAACAATTATTACAAGCTTTTTGACATGCGACAACTTTGTCCACTAACGTATCCAATGTTTCATTCATTATCATTCGCTCCTTTATCGTTTGTCTCTCCTTTTATCTTACTCTTCAACAAAATGGATGGCAAATGATATCCTAAATCATTTTTAATAATTTATATCCCGCTTTGTATATCTGAATAGCCCCAAAAATAGAATAACAATTGTATAGCCATAGTTAACGGTGATATACTTCCACGATAGAGCATCATTCTCGATAAGTAATGCCGTGCTACTATAATGGAAAGGTGTAAACCACCTTAATATTTCCCAATTTTCAGATAGATTTGAAACAACAAGCAATGCATAGAGAATCACCACGACGAAAGTACCGATAAATGAAGATTTAAAAGGCAGAAGCTCGATAATCCCAAGTGCTAACAAGCCAATATTCAAATACAGAAAAAAGCTGACTAGATGAATATTAAAAAATAAAGCATGGTTCACTTCCTGCCCCGTAATATAAATCCCGATATATCCGATGATATAAATACTGGCAACAGCGGTAAATATTATCACGGCAGTCGCCAAAACTTTCTCGATAATCACGCGCGTCCGGCTGATCGGATGTGTCAACAAGAATTCACTTGTATGCTCTTTTTCTTCTTTAGAGAGCATATTACCCCCTATCATGGCCGCGAAAACACTCAAACTTAAATTGACCAAGACATCATGTTCCATGCCATAAAAGCCCTCCAAGGTGGACATGTTTGCTAAATCAATATTCACGATATCCGTAAATGCGCTTAAGTCACCAAACATCGTAGCCATATTTTGAGCATCTTCCGAAAACACAGGATACAAGGAAATGACCATTAGCATAAACAAGCCCAGAATCGTGCCGGTAATGAATGCGGTCGGGAGATTGCGTTTGAGTTCATTCTTAAAAATATACATTATTCATCCCTCCCACTCATAGTAGTGCCAAGATAAAAATGGCGGAAAACTTCGTCTAAATCCGGCTCAATAATGGAAAGGTCGGTCATAGTGTCTTTGTATTGATGAAGAGCAGTTAATAAATTTCCCAAGGTATCTTGATATAAGAAACTAATGCTATCTTTCGTTCGAATGACATCTTTCATATAATTTTCCAGTTCAGGAATAGCGGTCAAGCCTTGCACCACCACACGTTTCACCGCTGTTTTCCGCAGTTCATCCATGGGCCCTGAGGTAATAATATGCCCATCTTTGATGATAGCTGCTTTCGTACAGTATCTTTGTACTTCAGTCAGGTTATGGGATGATACGAAAATCGTTGCTCCGTTATTGTGGCGTTCCTGCATTTCTTCCCAGAAAAGGGATTGCATCAGAGGGTCCAGGCCACTTGTCGGTTCATCAAACATGTATAGCTCAGGTCTGTGGTGCAAGGCACAAATAATACTTACCTTTCTACGGTTTCCGAAAGAAAGCTCTTTGATTTTTTTATGGGGATCCACATTGAATTTTTGCATGAGGCGTTGACTTTCAGCCTTAATGTCAGATCCGTTTCCACGTAATCGGGCTGAAAAATCGATCATTTTTTGTACTGTTAAATATTCATAAAAGAATACCTCAGATGGGATATAGCCTATACGCGATAGTATCGCTTGGTTCTGGGTCGAGACTGTCTCGTTGAAAATTTCCGCCTCACCAGCAGTAGCCTGTATCAATCCCAACAGGATGCGCATGGTTGTGCTTTTACCTGCCCCGTTCGGACCCACAAAACCATAAAAATCGCCTTTTTGAATAGCAAGGTTAATGTCTTCTATTGCAAATGATTTTTTATACTTTTTAGATAGATTTCGTATAGCAATAATCGGTTGCTCCATCATAAAAACCTCCTTTTCACGCTCTTGAGTATATATTCATTATACCATCACATGCAACGTGACTTAAAATGCCCATAAAAAAGAGCCATGATTTTTCCTGTTTAGGTTAAATCATGGCTCTTTTATTTAGTTCTTTTGATTTGCCAGTTTGGCAACAATGAATGGCGTAATGACGCTAGTCACTACCACGACTAATAATACTTGTGATGCGGCTGCACCAACATAGTCCCCTAACAGTTCCGGATAGATGGCACCAACCAATCCAGCAGTGGAAACGGAAAGACCCGCTACTGTCATAAAGGTTGCCCCAACTGTTCCATCATTTTTCAATACAAAGCGGTCGATAAGAAGCATGGAGAAATTGATGATATAGAATAATACCGCCAAGATAAGGCCGCCACCACCGGCTTGTAGTGCATCAATCAAGTTCAATCCGTAACCCAAGTTCCAGCCCATCAGGAACGTCAGTCCTGGTAGAGCCGGCATAAAGAACGCTCTAAAGTTAGGATCAAGATTTCCAAAAACAACGCCGGCAGCCATTGGAATCAACGTACTGATAACCGGTGTCCAGTCCATCCCACCACCGCTGGCAATGCCATAGATAATCATCGGAACAGCTGCAATACTGAATAAACCGGTAATACCATAAACTGCCGTATCCTGTTCATTGCCATATTGTTGCATCAAAGATAAGTAAACGGCTGGGTTAATCGAACAAATGGTAATGGTAAAGGCCAAGGCACTAATTCCCATCACGCCACTTTGACCAAATAAGGAAATGTATAATAGGCTAATTCCGCCAGCGATAACGAATTTTGCCAAAAGCAAAACCCCTTGGCGTTTTAGCGCGTAACCGATTTTCTTGAGATCAATACCCGTTCCGGAAGCAAAACAGATGGCACCAATGATGCCGTTCGTCCCTGCCCCACCGAATATATGCTCCGTTAAGCCACCCACTTGAAACAGATTTGGCCAGAACGTGTAAATGAAGGCACTGGTCAGCATCGGAACCAAGAATGTCCCTGCTGGAACTTTTTTTATTGCATTTAACATTTATTATCTCCTTTTGATTAATATATTTTGACCGTATTCCCTAAAAAACTTCTTTCCTATCATGGCATATTGAAAACGCTTGTGTCAAATTGATTTTTATATTCTTATGAGAACAGGAATTTTTTACAGCTTATTGATAGACATTAAATCCCGTTGCAGTATCTTCGAATTTTGCTCCTTTTGGTGATTGGAGTATGAGTTTGAAAAAATAGAAATCCCCGATACAAGAGCCTGCATGCAACGAAACTAAAAGGACATAATCGAAATTCGCCATACTCGAAAGAGCATAGAATAACGTTAAACCAATCGTAATCAATATAAAGGGAGCCAAGCAGATAATGCTGTATTCCCGGGCAGAGTATTTCGACCCAGGGCTAGAGGCATAAGCCATAAAATTTTTAAATCCGAATAGCACCTTTTGTTTAGGCTGGAATAATTTGAAAAAGATGCCATGAATCAATTCATGGATAACGATGAGAGCAAAGTAAATCGCTAAATTTGTGAATAAATGCATCAGTCCCGATGAGTTTGAATCAAGTGGTGGACGAATAGTAGAAGCAATAACAAAAAAAACAACATAAAAGAAAAACATTAAAATGATTGCCCAAATATTGAGTTTCAACGCAAGTTTCTTGTTATCCAGTAAATTTAATTCTTTAATTTTCTTCATTGATAACCAATCCCTTCTCCGCTTTTGTATAGTTATTATACCAGTACAAACCCAACAAAAAGCACCCAATACTCGAACACTGTCTGTCCAAGTATTGGGCACTTTTTTAGCTGTTATTGCTCGTTAATTGGTTGATAAGTTACATCCAGACCTTTTTGTACACCCGGTCTTTCGGCAATGCGGTTTGCCCATTCAACAAGGTGGGTATATTCCAGGACATTCAAGAATTCGTCAGATCCTTCATAGAGGTTTCCTAGTACTAATTGTCCGTACCAGGACCAAATGGCGATATCCGCAATCGTATAACTATCGCCGGCCACATACGGGCGCTGTGCCAACGTTTTATCCAATAAATCCAATTGGCGTTTGGTTTCCATGGTAAAGCGATCGATTGGGTATTTCATTTTTTCTGGCGCATAAGCAAAGAAATGCCCAAATCCGCCACCCACATAGGGGCCGGACCCAATTTGCCAGAATAGCCAATTCAGTGTTTCGGTACGACCGTGAATATCGGTTGGAATCAGTTGCTGGAATTTCTCCGCTAAATAGAGAAGAATAGAACCCGATTCAAAAACTTCCACCCGCGGATTTTGACTTCGGTCAACGAGCGCTGGAATCTTGGAGTTGGGATTAATGCCCACAAAGTCCGAACCGAACTGATCGCCTTCTCCGATATTAATTTTATAGAGATCGTATTCTGCTCCAGTAACACCGAGCTCTTTTAGTTCTTCCAACATAATCGTAACCTTTACGCCGTTCGGAGTCCCTAATGAATAAAGTTGAAACGGAGCTTCTCCTACTGGTAATGTTTGTTCGAAACGACTGCCCGCTGTGGGATTATTCCCCGTTCTGTTGGTATTTTCATCTTCCCATTGCCATACTTTCGGTAATTCGTAAGTCATCTCATACCACTCCTCATTAAAATTATTACGTATCTTCATCATACTATTCTTACGACAGAGAGGCTAAGTTTTAGCTTTGATAAATCAAAAATCGGAAGCTGTTCTTTAGATAATTCCGACTTTTGGGTTTTCTCGGAAGAATAACAACGATTTGAAAATTCTCCTTCCGAGTTTTAAAAAAAGTCGGAAGGAGAATTGTTTTGCCGATGATATACTGCCGAGTATTGTATTTCAGGGCTTTTAGATTAACACTCTAATCTGAAAGCCTGCCGCAACAGGTGGTAAATTTGCTGGTATTGTTCGCGGAAAAAACTGTTTTTCAACGTCACAAAGTTGAATTCGCGTTGTTCGGCATAATCGACAATGTTGATCAGCGAAAGCTCCCCGGATTCTATTTCCTGCTTGGCGGCAACCTCAAACAAGAACGTAATTCCCAATCCCTTGGTAACCATATGCTTGATGGCTGCCATGTTACCGATTTCGATGATTTTATCGAACGTATCCAGTGAATAATTGCGGTCCTCCAGGATATGCTCGAATATTTCCCGCGTTCCTGAACCATGTTCCCGCAAAATCAAGCGGCTATTCTTCAATCCTTCAAACGGGATTTCTTGCTTAGCAAATGTCGCTTGCGGGGAACAAACGGGCACGAAGTTTTCGCGGCTGAAAAGCGTTGTGTCATAGTGAGATTTATCAAACAAGCCTTCTACGAGGATGAAATCCAGTTCTCCCTTATTCAATTGTTCCAGCAGGGATTTAGTGTTGGCAACCGTCATGTGGAAGGTCATTTCGGGATGCCGTGTCAGCAAATCGGAAAGAATAGGTGGCATCACATATTCCCCAATCGACAATGTCGCCCCGAAAGAAAAATGGAGCGACTCCGCCTTAATGGTCTGGATATTTTCCTTGAGGTGCTGAGAGTCGGAAAAAACAGTAATCGCAAATTCTTTTAAAAGCTTTCCTTGTTGGGTCAATTGTATCTTTCTGTTAGAGGTATCAAACAATTTACAGTCATAATATTCCTCCAGAAATTTGATGTGTTGGGATACTGCCGGTTGGGTAATATGCAAGTGCTCGGCGGCTTTGGTGAAGCTTCCATGTGAACAAAGTGCAAGAAAGGTTTCATGTCTAAAGTCTAGCAAGAGAACAACTCCTATCCATAAGATGAACTAATGATATCATTATAAAACATAATTATTTTTTATCCACCTGCCATGATAGACTCATTTCATATTATCTTTTGTCCAAAGAAAGGAATGAGTTATCAAATGAGTCAAAAACTATCTTATTCATCCGGAATTATCTTATCCGCCCTTATCGCAGCTATCGCTTATATCATTAATGGCCTGCTACCGATTGATTTACTAGGAGCGACCCTCATTGCGTTGCTGTTGGGAATGGCGCTGAATCCCCTGGTTGCGAACTATGAAGTCCTTGATCCTGGGATGAACTGGACTTCCAAGAAAATCTTGCGCGTGGGGATTATCCTTGCCGGAATCACGCTAAGTTTCTCGCAAGTTCTCCAGGCAGGTAAATATGCTCTCGTCCTGCTCGCTTTCACACTTGTGACCGCATTTGGTGTCGGCTATTTATGTCATAAAGTATTCAAGATCAATTGGAAGCTCGCGGGCCTCCTTTCGGTTAGTACGGCCATCTGCGGTGGAACGGCCGTTGCGACAGTTGGACCCACCATTAACGCAAAAAATCGGGATATCGCCTATGCCATATCCGCTACTTTCATCTTTGATATTATCACTGTCATTGCGTTCCCCTGGATTGGCCAGATGTTAGGGCTCAGTGACACGGGCTATGGCCTATGGGTTGGGACAGCCGTGAATGATACGTCCTCCGTTGTGGCGGCGGGATACGCCTTTTCAGATGTAGCCGGAGTGTTAGCAACTATCGTGAAACTCACCCGTACCTTGTTTATTGTGCCGATTGTCCTCATTTTTTCGTGGATTCATGCAAAAAAAGAAACGCAGGCCACAGGTACCGTCAAGGTTGATATTGTAAAAATATTCCCATGGTTCATCCTGGGTTTTCTGGCTGTCGTCGCAGTAAGAAGTACGGGTCTTGTTCCGGACGTGATGGTTGGACAGATTTCGGCGCTTTCGAAATTTTGTTTAGCTATGTCATTAGCCGCAATCGGCTTAAAAACAAGTTTCAAAGAAGTCACGGAAGTCGGTATCAAGCCAATGATTGCCGGTGTCGTTATTGATGTATCTGTAGTCATCGTTGCGTTGATTGTGCAAGGACTGATTATGAAATATATTTAGACAATAAAAACTGATTGCGTCCAAAGGATACAATCAGTTTTTTTGTACACTGCCTTGAGTGATTATTCAAAAGGAAAAATGCTTACGAGTAATCACTTTGGGCCAAAAAACGATTACTCACAGCTTTATTTGTCCCTGAGTAATCACTTTCCGAAAAAAACGATTACTCAACCAAAAATTACGGTTTGAGTAATCACCCTCACACAAAAACCCAGAACAGACCCCTCGCTCAGGAGCTTGTTCTGGGTTTAACTCATTATTATTTTTTCTTTGAACCGCCCAGATAAGCGTCCAAGACACGCGGGTCGTTTGCCACTTCATTGGCGGGACCTTCCAGCACAATTTGTCCGGTTTCCATCACGTAGGCGTAGTCGGCGATGCTGAGAGCCTTTTTGGCATTTTGTTCCACCAACATGATGGTCGTACCGGTCTTGGCAACTTTCTGGATAACTTCGAAAATTTCTTGCACAACAAGCGGTGCCAATCCCATGGATGGTTCATCCAGCAGCAAGAGTTTAGGGCGCGCCATGATAGCACGACCGATGGCCAGCATCTGTTGCTGCCCACCTGATAAGGTTCCACCCAACTGACTCATCCGTTCTTTCAGAATCGGAAATTGTTGGAATATTTTCTCCAGGTCGTCTTGCACTTCGCCGTCTCTTCTTTGATAGGCACCCATCTCCAGGTTTTCCAGAACGGTCATCCCCTGCAAGATTTGCCGGCCTTCCGGTACTAAAGAAATCCCGCGCTTAACTATTTGGTGAGGCGCCAATCCTTTAATTGACTGGCCATCGAAAAGAATGTCACCAGATGTCGCCTTTAACGTACCTGTGATAGAGCGCATCGTCGTGGTCTTGCCGGCACCATTCGCGCCGATCAAGGACACAATCTTGCCTTCCGGTACATTCAAGGAGATATCTTTCAAGGCCTGGATATTTCCATATCCGGCTTTAATATTTGTCAATTGCAACATTACATGTCATCCTCCTTGCCTAAATATGCTTCGATGACTTGCGGGCTTTTTTGAATATCGCCAGGTAGACCTTCCGCGATTTTCGAGCCAAAATTGATTGCGACCATGCGATCGCAAATATTCATCATCAAGTTCATGTCATGTTCGATCACGATGATGGTAATACCCAGTGCACTGATTTTACGCATCAAATCCATCAGGCGTTCCGTCTCACTGTCATTCATCCCCGCGGCTGGCTCATCCAGCAGCAACAATTTCGGTTTTGAGGCCAAGGCACGGGCAATTTCCAAACGGCGTTGTTTCCCATATGGCAATGAGTCGGCCGGCTTATCGGCATCATCCAGTAAGTTAACCATCGCCAACAATTCGCGCCCTTTCACGAAGGCCGCTTCCTCTTCTTCTTTTTGAGTCTTCGAATGAAAAACGCTTGAGAAGAAGCCCGATTCTAGTTTGCTGTGCATGCCAATCACAATGTTTTCCAGAACCGTCATATGGCCGAACAGGCGGATGTTTTGGAAAGTCCGGGATATACCGAGCTTTGCAATTTGATGGGGTTTCAGCAGTGCCAATTCTTGCCCGTCCAGGGTGATTTTTCCTTCGCTGACTGAAAAGACCCCCGTAATCAGGTTGAACAAAGTCGTTTTCCCGGCTCCGTTTGGTCCGATAATACCCAAAATCTCGCCTTCATTGACCGCAAAAGAAATGTCCTGCGAAGCCGCAACCCCGCCAAAATTTTTGCTGACATTTTCCAACTGTAACAACATCTACTCCACCTCCGCCACTTTTACTAATTTTTCAGGTTTTTTATTAAAAATTGTTTTGATTTTACGGAGGAGTTCCGTGGTCAAGATTCCGTCAGGCCTGAATGCCATCAAGACAACAAGCATGATACCATAAACCGTATCGCGGTAATCCGCCATAAAACGCAGGATTTCCGGCAACAATGTTAATACCGTTGCGCCTAAAATCGGTCCCCAAATGACATTGCTCCCGCCAAAGACCGTGAACAAGAGGATGTCGATGACGCGCGAGTAGGCAAAATCACCCGGATTTATGAAGAAGGTCGCATGGGCATAAAGGGCCCCGCCGATACCGGCTAAAAAGGAACTGAAGACAAAGGCTACCATTTTATATTTGACCACATCGATACCGGTCAATTCCGCCGCATGTTCATCCCCTTTGATTGCCGCAAAAGCGCGGCCGACCCGGGAGTTGTCCAGCTTCAACCAAAAATGAGTAATTAAAACCACCAATAAAAGGAGCACCAATACGGATGCCACTTGGCCTGCCACCTGGAAATCAAGGCCCAACGCGTCAATGATCCCCAACTTATTCAATACACTTGCCAGGCTGATGCTGAGTGACGGGATCCCGTTCAAGCCCAGGGCGCCATTGGTGATTTCCATATTCAAGAAAACCACCCGCACCACTTCACCAAATCCAAGTGTCGCAATCGCCAGATACAATCCTTTCAGACGGGTCGTCGGCAATCCGATTACAGCGCCAACCAAGGCCGCCGCCACGCCACCAGCAAAAATAGCGATTGGCATTGGAACACCTAGACGCATGGTCAACAGTGCTGAAGTATAGGCGCCAACACTCATGAAGCCGGCTGCCCCAAGTGAAAACTGGCCACTTGCCAAAGTGATGAAGACGCTGATTCCCAAAATTGCATTGATTAAAATAAAAGTCCCGATTTGTAAATAATATGGGTTAAATAGCTCCATTATGGACGTCCTCCTTGCTTGATGCTACCGAACAATCCCTGCGGTCGCCAGAATAAAATAATGATAATCATTCCAAAAGCCACTGCATCGCGGTAGGCGGATGCACCGTAAGCCACGGTCAAAATTTCGGCAACCCCCAATAAAAAGCCACCGACCATTGCACCTTTGATATTGCCAAGACCACCCAAGACCAGCACTGCCAATCCTTTGAAGCCCATCGAAACGCCCATCATTGGTTCAATCGCATCGTATGTCAGACCGATCAAAACCCCTGCGGCCGCACCCATGCTTGTCGCCAACATGAAAGTGTAAACAATCACGCGGTTGGTGTCGATACCAAGAATACTCGCCGCTTCCGGGTTTTCTGAAGTGGCCCGAATCGCCTTGCCGACTTTCGTCTTGTTAATCAACAGGTTCAATGCCACCATCAAAAAGACCGCCGTCCCTAAACTAATAATTTGAATCAAGGAAATTTCGAAAAATGGAAAACGAATAATTTTTCCGGAAAAGTTATTCGGGAATGACCGTGTCTGCGGTCCGAAAATCAACAGAATGATACTTTGCATGAAAATTGATACACCAATGGTACTGATCAGTGGCGCCAATTCATTTTTAGTGTTTCGACGCAACGGACGCAACGCCAGTATTTCCATCAAAAAGCCCAAGATGGCACCACCCACCATCGCGCCAATCATTGCCACAAAAATATTGGCATTAAACTGCGTTACCAATACCAAACCAATATAAGCGCCGGCCATAAACATGGACCCATGTGCCATATTTACGATTCCGAGTACCCCTTGAATCAAGGTGTAACCAATAGCTATAACGGCATAGGCGCTACCAAGCGTCAAACCGTTGATCAATTGCTGAATAAACACAAGCTTTCCTCCTTCTTACTTTCAAATATCATATCTTTTGAAAATCACTCGTTAATAGCCTGCTAAAGCAAGAAACGCCGGGACAGTTTTCTCGCCCCAGCGATTTCCAGAAAAATTATTTAGTCAATTCGACAAATTCGCCATCTTTAACTTGTAAAACCTGAATATCCATTTTTGGATCGCGATTTTCGTCAAATTCAAACTTGCCGGTGACGCCCTCGAAGTCCTCGATAGCCGCCAAAGCATCACGGAATGCCGCACGGTCTGTTGCGCTGCCTGAATTTTCAAAGGCCGTATACAGCAAGTTGATGCCATCATATGCTTGCGCTGCAAATTGATCGGGTTCACGCTCATATTTTGCTACATATGCTTCACGGAAGTCTTTAACGATTTCAGCATCTTTACCTGGGAACCAAGGTGTTCCGACAATCGCTCCATCGGCCGCTTCGCCTGCTTGTTTCAACAATTCAGGTGAGTTGAAACCGTTCGAACCGATAACCGGTTGTTCAATTCCCATGCTACGTGCTTTTTTCATAATCAAGGCACCTTCTTGATAAAGCGACGCTACTGCCAACATATCTGGATTGATTTCTTTAATTTTCGTCAATTGCGCTGAGAAATCAGTGTCCCCATCAGCGAATGTCTCAACGGCAACTACTTCAACACCTACTTCTTTGAAGGCTGCCTCCAATGTATTGTAAACCGAAACCATTTGGTCATTGTTTTGTGAATACATGATTCCTACCGTTTTATACCCAAGTGCTTCATGCGATTTTTCTACCGCTGCGGTAACGGCCAAAGCTTCAGGTACGGCATTACGGAAAATATAGTCCCCGATGTCCGTGATTCCATCAGCAGTCGTTGATGTTCCCAGCGCCACGATACCCGCTTGTTGCGCGATTGGACCGGCTGCAAACATCGTTCCGGAAAGCATCGGACCTTGAACAGCCAGAACATTGTCTTTGTGAACCAATTTGTTCATAGCGTTGATTGCTTCGTTTTTATCGCCCTTTTCATCTTCGATCAACAAATCAATCTGCGCGCCACCTTTGGCATTGATTTCTTCAACAGCCAGTTCGGCACCCTCTTTAATAGAGATACCATACGCTGCTGCGCCCCCTGTTGTTGCGGTGATTAAACCAAACTTCACGTCCTCACTATCTTTTGCGGCCGTGCTGCCCGCTTCTGCATTCGTTGCGCAACCTGCTAATGCCAGCATTGAAAAAGTTGCAGCTGAGAACTTAACCAAACGATTGACGAATTTTCTCTTCATGTTGATATCCCCCTTTTTTTCTTTATTCGAAAAAAATACACCCTCGCATAGCAACCTATGCTAAAGTGTCGTCTTTGAACTAATCATTCGCTTGAGGTTATACGCCATTATAAAAAACAAAAAATTGCGATAAAATTATGTAAATACCCAACAGGCATACACTTTTCAGGCTCATCAATCAATATAAGACTATTTTTTCAAAAATGTTATTCCTTATTCTTACAAATAATGAGAGAATTGTCAAACAATTCTAACAATTATTTAATTTTAAATACTAAACTCTCATTTAACGGTTTTAAACGACCGTATGCGGTAGTTTTTAATAGAACGAAACAGGGCCGGCAGCACATAAAAATGCTGGCGGCCCTGTTGCCCTGTAACTATTTATGACACGAATAAATTAAGCAGCGTCTGATTGACCCAGTCCCCAGTTGACCCAGCCGCGCACACTGTTTAAAGCAAAACACAAATACATAATCGCCATCTGCGGTTGACCAACGCCTAGCCAAATCACGATTCCGATGACGTTTGTGACACCCCAGAGCCACCATGAATGACGATTACGACGCATCTGCATCACTTGCGCCACGATTGCGGTCGAATTATTTAAAGCATCCAAAATAACATACTGACCACCCATCAGATAGGAAATAATACCTAGGATAACACCACCACCCACCACAGCCAACGTAATAGTTTTCCAGTCAGTGGTTTTAACAACCTTAATGTCACCTTCACTGGCATCATCGCTTTTATTTTTAATCCAGCTCGGCAAACCGATGAACAGATTACTCAAAAAGTAAAAAGCTGACATAAACATGTCGCCATACAAAGCCGATTTAAAAGCTTGCCCTGTCGCAAACAAGTTCTGGGTCATGTTGAACGGGAAGTTCCATGTCTTGGCATGTGCCAACCCGATCGTTCCCACTAAGCCCAACCAAGAAACAATGTTGGCCAAGGTGAACCAGCCATTTTTCATGCTGCCATTAAAAGTCAGTAAAATCATCGCGCCCGTAACCGCAATGTTAAACCATTTGATCTGTTCTTTTTTCTTTACTAAAATATGTTCCAAGATACTTTGCTCCTAATCGTTTGATTGTGGGTAAATTTTCCGCTTCTTAATATATCACTATCCCCAAGCCATCGTCCAGTTACTTTTAAAGAACCCGTTAAATGTTATATAATCAACTTATACAGAATAACTGCTTAATATAAGGAGGAAAAACACATGAAGAAATTAAATTATCCTGAAATTGCGGACGCACAAATCATCGACATCCGTTCCCAACTGGCGTTCCAAAATGGCCATGCAAAAGGTTCACTTAACCTTACCGCCAAAAACTTTAAAAAATATGCGGGAGCCTTTTTGTCCCAAGACCAACCCCTTGCCTTTGTGGTTGGCGAAGAAGCACCAGACGAAATTGCGGAATTGGAAACCATAGCCCGGGAAATGGGATATGCCCATATCGCTGGCTTTCTCGTGATTGATGAGATTCCAAAAGAGGCTATCCAACATTCCGACACCATCACCGCCGCAGATTTCCTGAAAAAAGAGAGTGATTTTATTTTGCTGGATGTGCGCCACCCGGACGAAATTACGCGCCCAGCTCCGGAAAAAAACCTGGTCAACATCGCACTTGAAGATTTAGCAGCGAACTACCAGGACCTCGCCAAGAATAAAGATGTCTATACCCTCTGTGGTTCAGGTAACCGTGGCACCACCGCCGCTTCCTATCTTGAAACAAAAGGCTTCCAGCCCATCATCATAGAAGGTGGCATGAAAGCCATCCAAGAAACGATGAATCCTTAAGAATTTACCTACCTTTTTTTCTCTCAACGATTCAGAAAACGATAGTGGGAAAATTACAAAGGAGTTTCACTATGCCACACGAAAAAACGTATATCATGCTAAAACCCGATGCCGTAAAACGTCGCCTCATCGGTGAAATTGTCTCACGCATCGAGAAAAAAGGCTATCACATCACGCAAGCAAAATTAATGACATTGGATAAATCGGTCATCGTTGAACATTATGCGCACCTAGTGGACAAACCATTTTACCCTAAACTCGAAGCCTTCATGACTTCCGGTCCAGTATTTGGCATGGTCGTCGAAGGTGAAAATGCCATTGCCGGCATGCGGCAAATGATGGGTCCGACAAACGTTTTTGAAGCAAGCCCGGGCACAATTCGTGGCGATTATGCCACCAACGTGACTGAAAATGTCATTCATGGATCTGATAGTGCAGAGAATGCAACGATTGAAATCAAACGCTTCTTCGGGTGAAGCAAGCAATAAGAAGAGGGATTCCTTCACAGGAGTCCCTCTTCTGTTTCCATTATTTCTTTTTGTGTGTATGTGAAATATGAACCGATACAAACTGCCAGTAGTCCCGCCACCAACATCAAATTAAAATTTGTGTATCGAGCGAGGAAAGCAGCAATTATCGCCCCGATAACGAAAAATAAAAAATTGCAGGTAAAAAACTTTAATTTCCACTCTTCGACCGGCAGACCTCTCAACTTTTTCCCCATTTCAACTCCGATATCCGTTATGGTTCCAGATAAAATCGTCGTTCTGACAATCAAGCCTTTGTAATACACATGCATCCCATTCTGGAGCCCCAAGGCAAAGGAAAGATACATAAGGAAGTAAAGCGTATCCGAGCCCAACCAGCCGAACAAAAGATATCCAAGACCAATTAACATAATGACATTGCCATAGTTTCGATGAGATTTCAATTCATTGGAGGGGTAGAAAAAACCACTCACAATCGTACCCACCAGAAAACAAGCTGTTGCCATTATAATAGAAAGAAGGTTTTGCATATCACCTTCAACCAACGCAAGCGCAAACTTGGTGGAATTCCCAGTATGCGCTGATACAACCCGTCCCAACTCAAGAATGGCAGTAGCATTCACATATCCGGCCAAAGCTCTCAAGCAGAAAATCGAAATCGATAGTTTTTCTTCATTCTGTTCCACTTTACTTTCTCCTTACGCCCTTCGCTTAAAATGAAGATAACGGTTTTTATAGAACATTGTAACACCCTCATCCGCAATTCGACAATAAGAATTAGTCCCGGTGCTATTTTTTAAATAATACAAACTCTGTCCGTATAAAGTGATGCCGCTTTTTGATCCAACTATTATTTTTGCTCTACAAAATAATGATCTACCGCATGTTCAAAAGAGCGAATGAAAAAAGGTATAGCCTTTTTGCTCACATCGGCAGCGGGATTAGCAATATCAAACCCGTGGTAACAACCTTTATACATTTCGAAATCGACCGGCACTCCTGCTTCTTTCAAATTCTGGATGTACTGAACGGTCTCGTCTCGGAATGGTTCCAGATCACCCACAAACGTGACGGTAGGAGGCAAGTTACTATAATCCGTCGCTCGCGCAGCCGCTGCATAGGGTGGCACATTCCCCCCATACAAATCCCCAAGATATAATTTCCAACCCCAACGATTCGTTCGTGCGTTCCAAATAGGGGCATTGTTTTCTTTTGCCGATTCCGTTTCCGACCGATCGTCCATCATGGGATACAGCGGCATCTGAAAGGCAATGTTAACCTCGTTTTTGTCCCGCGCATAAAGAGTCAGTGCTGCCGTCAGCCCTCCTCCGGCACTTTCTCCGCCGACCATCAATTGATCGCTCCTGATACCGATTTTTTCTGCGTTTTTTTTCATCCACAAAAGGGCCGCATATGAATCGTCCAACGCGGCGGGATAAGGCGCATCAATGGATAAACGATAGTCCGGTGCCACAATCACGCAATTCCTGGCTTCGATTAAACTTCTGTAACGAGCGGTATATAATTCCGGTACGCCCAGTGCATATCCGCCACCGTGCAACCACAGTACTCCCGGTACAGCCTTTTTCAAATGGAGCGGTTTATAAATACAGATACGCAACTTCGTCCCATCTTCCCGCGTCAGCCATTCTTCGGAAGTTTGCATCCCATCAGCTTTTTTTCCCTTCAATCCCTTGGTGAGTTTTTTTACGGTGTGCATAAACTTGATGAACTTTTCTTCGCTTGATTTACTCATAACGGCATCAATCATGTATCCCCTTAACCTGAGTTGCTTATCGATCATTCTGTATGTCACTTTCATCATCATTACCCCCGATACAGTCATTTTAATGGACTTAAATTTTCTTATCAATTTCCAGCCCTCTTTATTGCTATATCCCCCTATAAACTACATGATAGTAAAGTGGTATAATATGAGAAACAAGGACCATATTTTATTCATCAAAAGGGGCTGTAAACATGACAATGATTGCGGTTTATGGAAGTCGGTATGGCACAACGAAAAGCTATGCGGAAGAATACGCTCGCCAAAAAGGTATCAAAGCCATTCCATTTCGCCTGCTCGAAGACCTCACTTGTTATGATACTGTCATTCACTTTGGTGCATTACTCGCTGGCGGCGTATATGGGTTAAAAAAGACCTTAAAATTACTGGATGCAACTGGCGCCCAACATCTCGTTATTGTAACAGTCGGCTTAGCCGATCCCAAAAACTCCCAAAACACAGACTATTTAAAGCAAGCCATCAAAGAACAAGTCCCCACAAACATTCTCAATAACACGGAAATATACCATCTTAGAGGTGGTATTGATTATAAAAAGTTGAGTTTGGTCCATCGATTCATGATGTACCTGACATATAAAAAAGCTAAAAAACATGCCTCTGAATCAAATAATGAAGAAACAAATGAAATGATAGCGACCTATAACAAAAAAGTTAGTTTTGTCGATTTTAATACGCTCGATCAAATTGTTATAAAAGACAAGACTCCTGAGGACGAATGATTTCTCAGGAGTCTTTTTCAATTATTCAATTCACCGAATCCGTTAAATAAGTAGATGCCAAAGTATGCTTCTGGAACGATGCCAGTACCCATAGCGCCGGATTAATCAATTTCCTCTTCACTTAACTTCCGTCCTTTCAGTACCATCCGTTTTTATTTTATACATGATCGCCTCACCATCGCTCTTGTAAGTAAGGTAGTAAATCCATCCATCCGCTATACCTGACGCGAATATTGCATCATCATTCAGCTTGGTTCTCCCTATTCCATCTGTCTTTATTTTAAATATTCCAGGCTCCGTTTTCCGCGTAAGGTAAATCCAACTACCTACTACATTCAACCCACCAATATCGTTATCGTCCACAATCTGAGTTTTTTCGGTGCCGTCCGTTTTTATTTTGTACATCACGGTCTCATCAACACTGTAAGCAACATAATAAATCCAATCGTCTACAACAACGATGGAAATGTGGTTCCCCTCACTTACCTTCGTTCTTTCTGTCCCATCCGTTTTTATCTTATAGATATCGCCGGGATTTGCCATTTCGCCTTCTTCAATTTGTGTACTGCCGTAATAAATCCAATCTCCCACCACATAGATGGAGTAGACTGAACCCTCACCGTCCAGTTTGATTTTTTCGGTACCATCCGTTTTTATTTTATATAATTTGAAACCATCCTCTTCTTCAATAGCACTATAAATCCAGTCACCGACGACAACCGAACCAAAAAAAACGCCATACTCCATCCTGGTTCTCTCTGTCCCATCCGTCTTGATTTTATAGGAGCTTGGCGGCTCTGACTCTGCGACTTCCGGGAAATTAAAATAGTAAATCCAGTCACCCACAACATCCATGTTATAGGGAGAATCATCATTCAGCTTCATTTTTTCACTGCCATCGGTTTTCATTTTGTACAAACCATAGTTTGCCAAGTGCGTATAATAAATCCAGTCACCTTGTTGCGCGACAACGCCGCCATTATTCAAATTACCTGATGTGTTTCCATAAGTATTCAAGGGTGGCGGGTTTTTTGGGTTATCAGCAGTGCATCCAACAGTAAAGGTCAAAGAAAAGAAGCATATAAATATTACGCTCATAATCTTTTTCACTTTTTCCCCTCCTCTTTCCCTAGAAAATTTAAAGCGTACTTCTCGCTTGCAAGCACACCGACCAAAAAGAAAACTCGGTGGCAAGAATCCTGTCGAATAAGGTTCTTGCCCACCGAGAGGACAGTCTCATATTTTATTTGTTTTCACGGAGTGGTTTCAAGGCTGTAGACCAGGCAACCACTTGGTCAAGCATCGCGTGGGCAGTATCCGCGTGGATATCAGCCGGTGCGAAGACACTCATATTTTCGAAGTCGGTAAATAGGGACATAGCCGGGTGCGTGCGCACATCTGCGACTTGCAATTCCGCCAAAATAACGCGTAAAGCTTCCGCAGCACGGACTCCACCGGTCGAACCGTAGCTGACGATGCCGGCAGCCTTGTTGTTCCATTCCGGGTAGAGATAATCGATGGCGTTTTTCAAAGCTGATGTTACGCCGTGGTTGTATTCAGGAGTAATAAAGACGTAGCCATCCATCTCCGCAATCTTTTCGGACCAAGGAATGGCTTCGGGTGTCACATAGTCTTGACTGTAGGCTGCGGAAATAGGTTCTGCATACATTGGTAAATTAAATGTCTTGATGTCAATCACCTCATACTCGGCGTCCCCTCTGGGATCAGCTAATCTTTTCAATGCTTCAGCCACTTGCAAACTGTTCCGGTTGGGACGTGTGCTACCTGTAATAATACCAATTTTTAACATGAATTTTCCTCCTATACCCTCTTTTTTATTTTATGGGCGTCATTATGATCAGTCCATATTATTAGTTTACATCATTTGGTAGCGCTTTACAAAAAGTGGCCCCTGAAGTTCTTATAGCCGACGTAAAATTAAATAGAACATAAACGCTGCACAACTTCGAGGTATATTGCTATAGTTGTGCACTAAGGGAATAGCAACCCACCCTTTTAATCCTTTTGAATCAGGCGTACAATGGTTAATTGGAGGTTGGTTGTAAATGAAAGAAAAAAGACTGGATTTTAAAGTAGGTTTACTAAGTATTTTGTCGGGTTTACTGGTTGGCGTGGTCGTGAGCGCCTTCCGTTTGATGATCCCGATATTGACGGGACTCGTTAATGATCTCATTTTATTCGGCCAAGAAAGTTGGCTTCATACGCTATTATTTATTTTAATCTTCTCTTTGATCGGCCTTGTTGTATCATGGAACGTTAAAAAAGAGCCGATGATAGGTGGATCAGGTATCCCCCAAGTAGCGGGGAAATTGAGTGGCAAGCTGGATTTTGCTTGGAATTCCATTTTGGTTCATAAATTAATGGGTGGGATTTTGACCATCGGATCTGGACTAACGGTCGGCCGGGAAGGCCCCTCTGTCCAGATTGGTGCCGCCATCGGGCAAGGTGTTGCTGAAAAGAATAACTTGAGTGTACCCAATCAAAAATACCTGATTGTAGGTGCAGCCGGAGCGGGGATGGCCGCAGCTTTTAATTCACCTGTTTCCGGGATTATATTCGCATTGGAGGAACTGTTGAAAAAGACTTCCCGCAGAGGGTTTTTGTCCAGTTCCTTGACCATCATTACCGCAACGCTCGTTTCTGTGGCATTATTGGGCAGCAAGTTTACCCTGTCCATCCCTATTTCCCTTGAGCTACCGGGAAAAGATTATCCTTACTTGGTTCTCTTGGGCGTCATCATAGGTTTATCCGGAGTTTTCTTCAACAAAGTGATTCTCACCGGTAAGCACCTTTATGCCAAATGGTCTGTTTCGACCACCATTAAATGTATCTTTCCCTTTTTCGTGACGGCGCTCTTTTTATTGTGGGATCCCCGTCTGCTGGGTTCTGGGGAACATTTCATTTTGATGCCTTTCGAGGGAAATGCGACTTTCGCAACCTTGGTAATCTTTTATTTCGTAAAATTATTCTTGTTGGTTGTGGCCTTTGCATCGGGATTACCAGGCGGTATTTTCTTCCCCTTGCTTGCACTTGGTTCCCTTGCCGGAAACATTGTCGGTACAGGGTTATTGATGGGTGGGATGATTGATCAAAACACCCTCCTCGTCTTTACCGTCATCGCCATGGCTGCCCATTTCGCTGCCATTGTGCGCGCTCCCCTCACCGGGATTTTCTTGATATTGGAGATGACAGGCGGTTCGATCAATTACCTTCTACCTGTTGCATTGGTCACCTTCATCGCCTACTTCATAGCCGAGCTTTGCCAGTCCGATCCGATTTATGAATCGCTGTTGGAATTGATGTTAGCGGGTAAGACAAACGAAAGAGAGTGGGAAAAAGGCGTTTAGCCCCGGATCACTGGAGCGAATAATGCTCAGATGGTCTGCGACCATCTGAGCATTATTCGTGAAGTGACGCCGGGGCTGCCTTTTGAGCACGTTTACGAAGCAAATATTCGGTTAAATAGAGGGGGCTGGGAGTTATTTCTCAGCCCCTTTCCTACGTTTAATTGATAATCTCACCTTTGTTTTGGGCCAGTTTTTCTTCCCATTCCTGCCGCTCTGCTGGGGTCAGTTTGGCCCAGTTGGTTACTTCTCCCAAAACCCGCAGTGGTTCCACCGAACGATACGAGCGCGTTAAGTTACCCGGGAATTTCTTGTCCGTTACATTTGGATCATTTTCGAATTCACCGGTCGGTTCTACCAGATAAACACGGTCTTCCCCTTCACCCTTGGCCAACGCTGCCGCAAGGCCCGCACCATTGATGTTGGCAGTGAAATAAATATGGTTCATTTTAAAATCCGACGCGTAATTGGAATTTTTACCCGCTATCAGCAAATCACCCCGCTGTAAATTAGCCTTGGTTCCATGGTAAAAAGGCCCCACATCAGTGGGCTTACCTTGAAAGGTATGCGCCAATTCAGTATTTTTCCGCGCATTTTCAGGGTCATTCATCGCTCTATAACAGTCGGCAATCGCAAAATATAATGTCGGATATGCACTCTTGACGTTATCGTCATTTATTTTTCGCGCAAAGGCCAGGGACTTTTCTAGCCATTCTAGCTTATCAGCGGTATTTTTCTGCCTTATCCCGAAATGATAGGCAGTAATAAACTTTTCAAAGTCATTCGTTGCTTGGTCCCAGGCTCCGTATAAAGTCGCCATTGCAGCAGCGCGGTTGCCATCTTCTTCCAGGGCCATCCCTCGCATGCAGAGCTGGATAATCGGGTTACTCGGATTAAATTTCATAGTCATGTTGCCTCCCCCTATATGATGGGTATGTGAGCGTTACTCGATTGATAATCTTATCGCTGACTGCTCCCCATGGATAAATCCAGGGGGTTCCCAGGGCGGTTGGGACGTCACGGACCGTACTGGCGGCGTTCCCATGAATCACTTCGTGGAGGTAACGCCGTTTTTCTAACTCCGTTCTATTCCCAAAAGCCCGGTGACTTTCTCAACAAGGTATCCGTTGACACCATTGGCGTTGAAGGCTCGCAGCTGAACCATTTGTGGTTGGTTTATTGTTTATGCAAATTGAAAGTCCCGCAGCCCGAAGTTGCTGGACTGGGGTTGTGTCGCTCGGCAGAGTGTCTGGATACAGGTATCATGGTGCGTCAGGAAGGCCGCGAAGGTAGCGGTGCAGCTGGTTCGGTCGGTTTCTTTCAGGGATGGTTGGCTGTTCTGCAGCAGAAACGCACTGTACAGGTCGCGCTGGACCCGTTGGTCGCCCACGAGGGTGGTGCGTTCATCGCGTGTCTTCTTGATATACGTATCGTCCACATGGTTGTACTGGCTGGCACGGAATTGGAATGTGTCCACCTTGTGCAGGGCGCCCCCCTCCTGGGGAGCCTTCTGCTTGAGGATGGCGACCAGCATGCCGGGGGCATGGTAGCCAATGGACTTGCCGTAGCGGCCCTTGCGGTTGAAACGCCCGTCCTTGTTGAGGGTGGTTTCCTGGGCCCGCTTCATCAGCGCCCTGAAGTCCATGTCCTCCACGTAGAGCTGGTTGCCCATCTGGAGGATGGTGTTGGCGGTCTTGTTATGGGCTGTTTTCAATGCCACCGCCCGACGGCGGTAGCGGTCCTTCAAGCGGAACAGCGTCTTCAGGTAATGGTTGCTCCGCACCCAGGTCAATGTGCCGTCCCGCTTGACGGTGCCGTCCGGGTTGAAGTTGGCGGGGTTTGTTGCCCGCCGGCTCCGGTCGAGTTGGCGCTTCAACCGGCGAATCGCACGATCATAGGTTTTCCCTTCCGGGAACAGCTCTTTCAGGAGGACGCCGTCCGCGCCTGCCACCGCGACGGTGGAGGTGCCGATGTCCATGCCCACTGCTTGTGGCGGGCTCGGATTCCGACGGGGATGGCCCGTATTGTTGACGCGTTTCACGGGCGGGATGCCTTCCAGCACCAGTTGCAGGAAGTAGCGGTTACCGCCCGTGAATGCCTTTCGCACGATGCGGCAATACTTCACCCGATGCTGGGCCAGTGATTCCTGGACGAACAGGTCGTTGACGCGGATTTTGACGGGCAGGACCAGCCCGTTCCACTCGACACGGTCACCCTTGAAGCGGATGCCTGAGCCGTTGCTTTTGCCTTCCATGGACTCTAATTGACCGAACTTCTTGAAGCGAACCTGCTTGCCTTTTCCGTACAGGAGGGCGGACACGCTCTGCCAGACTGTAGTGGCGATTTTCTGGGCGGTGAAGCTATCGATGTGCTTGCCGTACGCAAGGCGCATCCGCCCAATATAGGCGTGCAGGGCGTACTCCGTCAGGCCGAAGGTCTTCTGGATGGCGTGCAGCTCCTTGTTGCACGCCGTCTCGCGCATTTTGTCCTTCGCTTGAATGGCCATACGGCGTTCGACCAGTGTTTTCCGGTAGCGGCGGTTCTTGTACAGCTCGTCCAGCTGCGTCCGCGCATGGAACAAGGTCTTGTTGTACAGACGTTCTGCGATGCCAAAGCGCTTATCCAGGACTGCCGATTCGTTTTGGTGCGTGACAAGCCGTAGCTCTACCACGAACGAAGGTGTTTTGCTTTTGGCCATGCGTGCCCCTCCTTCCTTGATGACGAAACATCTTTACTGGCGTTGTGAGGTCTTTTGGCTTTGGATGTACTGCTTAATCCTTTCAAGCGGTGCGCCACCCACGGTGGAAACGAAGTAGCTGTTCGTCCAAAGTGTGGGGAGCTTCGTTGTCAGTTCCTTGAATTCCTGCCTCAGCACACGGGAAGAAACTCCCTTGATGCGTTTCACTGCTTTGTGGACCCCGAATTGTGGGTCCACATCCAAAAGAAGATGAACGTGGTCCGGCATGATTTCCATTTCCTGGATTTCGACGGATAGGGCGGCACACGTTTCCACAATGAGCTCCTTTAAGCGTGCCGCTATTGGTCCAACCAGGACCTTTCGCCGATATTTGGGACACCAGACGATATGGTAGGTACAGGAATAAGTGATGTTATTGTTTGATTTGTATTTTCTATTCTCCATACACAAATTATACTATACACCTCTACTTAATACGAATAAGTGCACGTCTTATATCCCCATAGCTGAAGCAAGGGGCTTTACGACGCTATTTTGGTAATCGTCAGAAGTTCATGTTGTAACTCCGCCACTTTCCCATCTTCCAGCGTGACCGCAATCTGCCCAATAAAAGAGCCTTGCGAACCCGATTGAATAATCGTCGTATCCCCAACCCTAACAGGTTCTTTGAGGCGATTGTGGGTGTGCCCACTCAAACAAATATCTATCCCCTTCACTTGCTGCATCATTTTGACATCTTGGGGAAAGCCGAGATGGGAGAGGACAATTATTAAATCTACGCCTTTTTCCTGGAGCTCTTTAACATAATGCGGAAGTTCTTCGTTTCCCAAAGTGAAATACAAACCTTCACTAAAATGGGCGGGCATGGTTTTGTCAATGATGGTAGCCGCAATTCCGATGACGCCAAGCCTTATACCGTGCTTTTCAACAATGGTATAGGGTTCAAAATAAACAAGACCCTACAAAAGGTCTCTTTAAGCGATTCCTTTTGTAGGGTCTTGTATATGAACCACCCAAGTAGGTGTTCGATGGGACCAATTACCGGATATCCCGTCGCAAATAAAAACAAACCTTATTTAATATATTTCAAGCCAGAGGTTGACCAAAATCCTGTCCCCTGGTTTTTTGTTCAGACTTTTCCTAATTTCTTTATTGATTGAAATCAAATAATCTTCATCTGTTCTTGGAGCCAAATTGTGTTTGTCTAATTTATAATCATCCAACGTACCGCTCACTTTCGTACTTCCCCATTGCCCTTTTAAATCTTTCGTACCAGGAATTTGAATATGGTAAGTCCACGCCCCAAAATTTTCTCTATATTTTAGTTCAAGTTCTTCATTGGCAACTAAATGAATCATTTTCCCACTCCTCTAAACACCAAAAATGTCATCATACCTGTTAATCCTACTATATCTTTTCAAAAAATGCTTCATATGATTCCTTAATAATCCAACATCTTTTCGTATGATATAATATAAGATACAAATAATCTGATTGAAAGAGGGATGACAATTTATATACTCATAATTTCACTTGTACTTATTTTAGCCTTGGTAGCTATGCGGCTTGCTAATGATTTAAAGATACCGCAATTACTACTTTTCATGCTTTTAGGCGTTTGCTTTAATTTCTTTGGTGCAGACTTTACAAATTATGCCTTTTCCAATCAAGTCGCTTCCTTAGCCTTGATGTTCATTATTTTTTATGGTGGTTTTGGTACGAAATGGAAAATGTCTAAGCCTGTCGCTAAGGAAGCCATCATTTTAAGTTTCCTTGGGACCATCTCCACCGCCTTGATCACTGGTTTCTTTGTATACTTTGTATTTGATTTTTCGCTGTTAGAAGCGTTGTTACTTGGTTCCATTGTTGGTTCTACTGATTATGCGAGCGTCTCGGATGTTTTAGTATCCCGCCATTTGAAATTAAAGTACAACACGGACTCCTTGTTGGAGCTCGAGTCTGGCTCTAACGACCCCACTGCCTACACCATGGTTGTTCTTTTTGTAACGTTGTTACAAGGCCAACGTGTAAATGTTCCAATCCTCATCCTTTTACAAGTTGGGTTGGGACTGGCCCTTGGTTTCGTGTTGGGTTGGCTATTTATCCGTTTGTTAGATTATCTGAAATCAAATGAAGGAATGGAGGTTATTCTTTTAGCCGCCGCAGCTTTATTCACTTATGAATTCACTAACCAGATGGGCGGTAATGGCTATCTAGCTGTTTATATTTTTGGGATTTATATCGGAAACAAGGAGTTTATAGGGAAACGTGAGGTCGTTTTCTTCTTTGATAGTTTTACAAATTTGGCACAAATCGGCCTGTTTTTCTTGCTTGGTTTGTTATCAGATCCTGGTTCAATCTTTGCGATGATGCCCACCGCGTTTGTCATTATGTTATTCATGACCATTATCGCGCGCCCCGCTTCTGTTTATGGTCTCATGCTCCCGTTCAAAATGAAAAAAAATCAGCTGGCCGTGATAGCTTTTGCCGGTTTAAGGGGTGCTGCTGCCATCGCCTTTGCCATTAGTGTGGTGAATTCAGATACGCCAAATATGAACGACCTTTATCATATTGTTTTTGACATTTGCTTATTGTCATCACTCATTCAAGGGGGCTTACTGCCGGTTCTTTCCAAGAAAACTGATATGGTCGACCCGGAAGATGCTTCCTTACGCAATTTCAACTCCTTACAGGATAAGAGTGATGTGGGCTTTTTAGCAACCAAAATAAAAGCTGACAGTGATCTAGCGGATGCTTATATACGGGATATTAACTTGGCTTTTGATTTTATTATCGCAAAAATTCTTCGTCAAGGTGAGACCATCGTTCCCAAAGGGAATGTCCAACTCAAAGTAGGCGATATTGTCGTAATGGCCGGACGCTCATATTTTGACGTAGTCGGAACGGATCTCTTAGAATTCCGCATCAATGACTATAATAATTGGGTAAACAAAAAAATTAAAAATATCCATTTAGATCATGAATTCCTCATTGTACTGGTTCTAAGAGATGATAACGACCTAATTGTCCCTAATGGCGATACCAAGATCCGCGAAGGGGATACGGTTCTCGTGTTGGATGCAAAAGGTATTGAAGGGTAGGAAAAAACGCGTTAAGCACATTGCTTGACGCGTTTTTAGTTGCTATTTTTTTCATTTCGTCAAAAACGTTTTTTTGTTTATTGCTCCAATAAGTCCCTCAGTGATTTGTCAAAGCTGTATACGCATCATTTTATCAGTCAGCCTAAGCGATCAAGGGTATCAATAGCAGAGAAAAGATAGGCGACGACGCCCAATGTGTACAGAGTCTTTAGAAACTGCTTATGTCCACGATGACCATTTCTCAAGAAGAGGTACGGCTTATATTATTCAGCTCTCTCCCACGCGTAAATTTGGCCAATAAAACGACGGATTTGAGAATACCATGCTTATTTACCTTATACTTCTAACCAAACTTCAGCAGCGATAGATTTAATGAGTTCGATTTTCTTCCATTGATCTTCTTCTGTTATAATATTGCCTTCTTCTGTCGAAGAAAAACCGCATTGTGGACTTAAACATATTTGGTCCAGGTCTACGTATCTTGAAGCTTCCTGAATACGCTTGATTATTTCATTGCGGTCTTCTAATTTTCCAACTTTGGAAGTTACTAAACCTAGCACAACTGTGCTGTCTTTTTTCACTTTAGCTAACGGCTCAAACCCGCCTGCACGATCATTATCATATTCTAGAAAATAACCATCAATTGTTTCTTGAACAAAAAGTTCATCCGCTACTGCTTCATAACCGCCGGAAGCAAACCACGCTGATTGATAATTTCCACGGCACACATGGGTTGTTACCGTTACATCTTCGGGACGCTCGGTGATGGTTGCGTTATTTACGGAAACAAACAACTCTTTCAGCCACTCGCGACGTTCGACCTCACGCGCTTTTTCTTCATCGGACAACTCATCTGAGATGGGTCCCATAACGGTTCCCCAGCTGGTGTCATCTAATTGAACCAAACGGCAGCCCGCCTCATACAACTCTTCTAAAAATTCACGATAGGCATTGGACACACCTTCAATCAGCTCTTTATCGGTCGGGTAGACTGCCCGAGTGGATTCGATATTGTAATCACGTACCAATTCCCGAATAAATTGTGCCGGTGATGGGATAGTCAATTTGACATCCACATTATCTGAGGCATATTCCTGCGTAAATTTGAAATGATCAATAAAAGGGTGATTCTTTCCTGAAAGTTTTTCAATTAAATGAACAGAACCAGTGCTTTTATTCACGGGTTTTTTCTGGATCGTTTCGCTTTCAGCTAAAACTTCCTCAGAATAGTGCGCCTTGTGCGTTTGGATATCCGGATAGTAAAATTCTGTCCCGATTAAATAACCAAAAAAATCCATGTGCCAAGATGAACGGCGGAACTCGCCATCGGTAACAGCCTTCAAACCTACCGCTTCTTGTTTTTTGATTAATTTGATGATTTCCTCATCTTCAACTCGTCTCAGTTCCTCTTTTGAAATCACGCCATTCTTGAACTTCTCTCTCGCTTCTGTTAGTCTTTTCGGGCGCAAAAAACTACCGACGCTGTCAAAACGATAAGGAGCTGTTAATCTTTTCGTAAATGTCATCTTTATTCCACCTTGTCTAATCGTTCTCTATTATGAGGTTGGCTCCATTCAACCAGAGAAGGGCCTTTGGGTAAAATGTTGTTTTCATTACCAAATAGCTTTCCCAAGTGTGGAGACCTGTAATAGGATTCTTTAATAAATTCAAAATCAGTCGTGTTATGGAAACCATCCAGTTGATAAAGGTCTCGTGTGTAGGCCCATAAATTGGAATAGTCACGAAGTCGTTTTTTCCTGGCCCGGAATTCATCGTAGTAAACAACATCAAAACGGACTAAAGAAGGATAGATACGAACATCGGAATCGGTTATTTGACTGCCAAATAAGTAACGTTGATTACTTAAGCGTTCCTCAAAATAGTCTAAATAGTTAAATAACCGATCATAGGCTTTTTCATAGGCTTCCTGGGATTGGGCAAAACCCACCTTGTAAAAGCCAACATTTATTTCTTCATATATTATTTGATTGAGCTGATCAATCTCATCACGAATCTTTTCTGGGTATAAATCCGGTGCCTGCTCTCCATGGAAATCGGCCCATGCCGTCTCAAGTTGGATCGTCAGATTTTTGTGATCGTTATTTACAACTTTACCCGTTTCTTCATCAACCATGAGCGGAACGGTGGGCCGTTGACTATAATCAGGATCGGTGCGCCGGTATAATTCCAGAGTTGACCGGGCTCCTGTGACCGAATCCTTCCCATTCTTATCATCACTGAACACCCAACCTTCATCTGTTCGATACGGTCCTGTGGTACCCAGACTAATGACGTCACGAAGTCCCAGTAAGTGTCGGACAATCACAACTTTATGCGCATGTGGACAAGCCGGCATCCAAACCAACCGATAACGATTCGGTTCTGGTTTTAATTGTCCCTCTTGTTCACCAAAGGGAGTATCAAATGCAATCGCTTGTTGGGTAAAGGAGCCATCATCTTGGGTTTCTTGAGCAAACGTTACATGCTTTTCCATATTTTAGTCTCCCTGGTCAATGTTTAGTTGATAGTCTCTTCGTATAATTCACTTGCAGGTGTTTGGTTCACATTAAAATGTTCTTCGGAAATCTCAGCCAACGTGCCGTCTTCCGCCATCTCTTTGATGACTTCATTAATTTCAGCACGTAAGTCTTCCCCTTCTTCACTCTTAGGGAACAAAATATAACCATGGGAGACGATATTAATAAATTCGCCATCTTCTTCCGATAGCTCACTGACACCAATATTGTCGAAACCGTATTCCTCTTGAAGAATGTTCAAAACAGGATTGTCATCAATCCGGAAATCTGAAACACCATCATCTAGATGTTGGTAAATAACCGGTAAATCCGCATCTGTATATTCAATTTTTATTGGCTGATCTGGGTTGACTTCGTTATACTGCTCAACCACATTCGTCATATTCAACCCAGCGTTCCCTTCAAAAATATACCCTTTTTCAGCGGCTTCCTTGAGTGATGTTACGGGTGTTTCTTTATTATAAATAAAACTATAACGCGTCTCGTTGTATGGATAAGAGTAGAGGTAAGATTGTGCCCGGTCTTCATTATAGGCAAAGTTATTAATAATGAAATCGTAGTTCCCACTTTGGACACCGGTTAAGATGGCATCAAAATTGGCTAATTGAAGATCCAACTCATATTGTGGCAAGCGATTGAAAATTTCTTTAAGGACATCAATATCATATCCGACTGGTTCATTGTCTTCATTGGTCGTCACGTAAGGAGCTGGCATTCCCGCCGTCCCAACCGTGATTGTTGTGACGTCAGCGTTATCAGATGTTGTTGAATTTTCATTGCCTTGTGCTGATAAAGTACAGCCCGCCAGAAAAACAGTGCTTAAAGAGAGTGCTCCTATTAATTTGAATAGTTTGGTGTTTTTCATGTTATTTCCCTTCTTTCTCAAATTTGTGTCTGTTATGCGGTTCCTGCCAAATAGCTGTATCAGGGCCTTTTGCTAAAATTTTATAAGGGTTTTTCCCAACATTTCCTAGGGAATAGCCCATTTTAATGGCTGTAAAGTCAGTTGTGTTGCCAAATCCTGGTGTTTGATATAAATCTTTGGCATAGTTCCAAATATTTGGAAAATCAACAATCCGGTTGCGGTTTGCCTTAAATTCCGGGTTATATGATACGTCAAATCGAGCTAGTGTCACATAGAAGCGAATATCGGCATCTGTGATCTCGTTGCCAAATAAATAACGTTGATTTGCTAGGCGCTCTTCTAAACGATCCAGACGGTTGAACAATAATTCATAGTTTTCTTCGTAAGCTTCCTGGGATTGCGCAAAACCACATTTATAAACGGCATTGTTCACTTCATGAAAGAGAACGTCATTAAACGCTTTAATCTCTTCTTCTTTGTCTTCCGGAAGGAGGTCTGGGGCGCCTTCTTTATGAAATGGCTTGAACTCTTTTTCCCAGTAATAGCTTAAGTTGAAATAATCATTATTGACAACCTGATGGGTTTCTAAATCGATAACCGCTGGAACAGTTGCACGCCCGCTATATTCCGGGTCGGTATAAGCATAGACTTCAGGAAGAAATCTAAACTCTTTTTCCGGATCAATGCCTTTATCATCGCCAATTGCGACAGGCCACCCTTTTCCAAAATCCCAACCTGCATCTGTGCGAACCGGATAAGCGGTCCCAACACTGATCACATCCTGTAAACCCAGCAATTCGCGGACAATGATTTGACGATGGGCCCATGGGCAAATTGGCGTCCACAGAATGCGGTAACGGTTCGCTTCCACTGACAAGTCGTGGGGGCCAGTTCCAAATGGTGTGTCAAAGCGATTTTTTTGGCGGACAAATTTACCCTTTGAGTTAATCTCATTTTCACTTTCAATTCTAGCTATCTTATTTGTGGTTGTCGTCATCATATTCTCTCCTTTATTAACAGTTTTTTTCGTACAGCTATCTGGGGAATACTCGAATGTATCTGGGTGGATTCATCAATGGTATAGCCATTTTTTAAGTAAAAATCTACAGCCGGTTCAAAGGAATGAATCAGTATTTTTTCAACACTTAATTTTCTTAATTCATCCTCTGTGCGTTGAAGCAAGGAAGTCCCAATCCCTTTGCCCTGATATTGAGGGATAACGGACACACGCTCTAATTTTGCTGTTTTATCATCGATATAATTAATGCGAAGCGTGGCAATTCCCTTATCCTTGCTGTCAGCTGCAACCAAAGCATATTGATACATTTGGCCGAACACCTCATCAAATTCCACATCAAGTGGAACGGTCTTACCATTCATTAAGGTTTGGCGTCTGACTTCATAAACTAAAGCGAGTTGCCAAACTTGGTCAACTAAGTGAAATTTCATTTTTATCACTCCTGTGGATTAAAAGTGTAACTTAGACAAAAATTCTTTCGTTCGTGCTTCTTTTGGTTGTTCAAACAGTTGCTGCGGTGGACCGTCTTCGATTATTTTCCCTTTGTTGATAAAGATAACACGGTCCGCGACTTGCTTAACAAATTGCATTTCGTGAGAAACAATAATCATCGTGTAGCCTTCGTTGGCAACCTTTTTAATCGTTTCAAGTACTTCCCCAACCAACTCTGGATCTAAAGCAGATGTTGGTTCATCGAACAACAAGAGCTTAGGCTTCATTGCCAATGCACGGGCAATGGCAACCCGTTGTTGTTGCCCTCCGGATAGATGCTTTGGATAATGGTTTTTCCATTCGAACATCCCTACTCGTTTTAGTTCTTCTTCAGCTAAATCTTGAGCTTCTGTTTTGGGTATTTTCTTAACTGTTACTAATCCTTCCATTACATTCTCCAAGGCGGTTTTCTTATTAAATAAATTGAACTGCTGGAAAACCATTCCGGTATTTCGACGAAGATAAAGGATATCTTCTTTCTTTGCTGAAGTCTGATTAATCGTTTTTCCATCTAAGGTAATATTTAGCGAATCAGGAACTTCCAATTGATTAATGCAACGCAACAAGGTCGATTTCCCTGTTCCAGAGGGGCCAATGATTGCCAACACCTCACCTTGCTTAATATCCAGGTCAATGCCGTCCAATACAGCGTTATTTCCAAAAGTCTTGGTTAAATTTTCTATTTTTATCATCGTGGACTACACCCCCGGGTCATTCTGGATAAGCTCAGGTGCCTTGTCAGAGACTGAAAACTTACCTTCACTATAAGAGAAGACTAATTCCAAGATAATGGTTATCGCCCAGTAAATAATCGCTAAGGCAACATAAACTTCAAAATAGCGATAGCTTCTACCCGCGATAATCCGGCCCTGCGCCGTCATTTCGACAACACCCGTTGTAAAGGACAAGGATGTTCCTTTCATTAAGGTAATCAGCCCATTCCCAATACCAGGTAACGCTACCGTCATGGCTTCAGGTAAGATAATGCGGATCAACGTTTGGCCATTTGTCATTCCCAGTGCTTGGGCGGCTTCAATCTGCCCACGTGGAACAGAAAGTAAAGCTGCCCTGAATGTTTCTGACAAATATGCTGATTCATTAAATCCCAGAGCTAAAATGGCAAATACATAGCCTGGAACAGCATCGACCGGTATTCCCCATTCGTACGCCGCATTGAGCGCCCGCAGTAGAGCAGGAATACCAAAGTAAGCAATGAATAATTGCACGATGATTGGCGTTCCTCGAATAAATGAAACATAAATAGTGGCTAGATGATACAAGACTGGTGTTTTGCTATACCGAATCAATGCAATGATTGTTCCCATAATGACGGCTATTATCATTGATAGGATTGTTAACTCAATGGTCACAGGCAAGAATTCCAGCAAAGCTGGTATATTATCGATAAAGAGTTGAAAGTCAAAAAAGTTACCCAATCATGTTCCCTCCTTTAATTAAAAACAAAAAAAATCCCAAATACTGAAATAAACCTTCAGTATTTGGGACGAAAATTTCGCGGTACCACCCTTATTCATGTAACTCTCACGAATTACACCTCATCAACTACTCCATCATGGCAATAGTCATTCACATTAACGGGTGAATCCCGTCCAAGTAGCGCTAACCCTTGGAAACTCAGAGCTCATCTTCATCGATAATGAATATGGTCCTTTCTCACTAGCCGGACTCCCTGAACAATTCATTTTATCAATTACTCTTCTCATCAACGTATTTACATATTTACATATTTACATTTTAAAAGCGTAGTATCAATATAAATTGTTTTTTTTATAAAGTCAACCGGAATATTAGTTTTTTTTAATCTTTCTCATTTATTTTTCCTTTTAAAAGTTATAGAAGTTGACTCACTTCTATTAATGAGGGCTAATAGCGAATGAGAAGTTATTGAATAATACTGAATCACTCTCATCACTTAAAGTCGCAATAATTTCCACCATGCCAACCGCTTTGTACATTCTTTAGCTACACCTTCAGAGTTTATGAATATTTTTATAAACTCCCGAAATCCCAACTGTTTTACAAGATCCATACGTGCATACAACCTAAAAAAAGATAGCTGCTCTCTCTACTTATATAAACATTGCCTACTCACAAATGAGGCTATTTTTTTGGAACAACTTCCACATTCCTCATCATCCAAGATCGTATCCGACAAACGAAATTACCAGCAAGTGACACCATCCTTACCAATTAAAGCCATTCATCGAGAATCAGTAGATCCGCCTTCGGAATCTTCTAAATTTATTTGCGGTAAGAACCGTCATTTCGATACTGCTCTGCCATCAATTCATCCAATAGCTCGGGAAGTCGCACATACTTCACCATCTGGTGTTGCCGGCAAGCTGAAATACCACAGCTTGCGTTTTAAACGGCTTGGTGATGAAGCATGTCATTGACCTTGGTCTACCATGATTGTTTCTTGCAGATACCGTCCGCAAACTGAATCTCTCATGGGCCATCTCCAATATTTTGCGATATTGAACCATAAAAAAATACCTCCAATATCATGTTTTTGCACACTCATGTGCTCTATCATTATATTGGAGGTATTGTTGATCAAACATCTTTTTTACAGAGTGGTAACTGCGATGGGATCACAATCAATGGTTATTGGAATTTTGGACATATTTGATCACTGTCGCCTTAAACGCTGCTCTAAAACGTGCCAAATCAACATCCATAATCATCTGTACATTCGGTTCTTGTGGCATGCGAATCCGGGAATCCAGATAGGTCATCCCTCTTGTTTCAGAACTATCGTAACTCACATCAATTTTTAAATCCTGTGTTTCAAACACTTCAGGATGTAAAAGGTGTACCAACGGAACAACATCATTCGGGGTGCACGTCTTGCCGAAACCAAGGCTATTATAAATAGACAGGGAATTTTCATTGATCGTTAACAAGAATTGCCCCAAACGCGCATCGTGTGACGCAATCTCTTCTAAATCTTCCTTGTGGAGTCTGGCGACCTCCGTCACATCTAACCCAGCAAGAACAATCGGAAGCCCGGAGTTAATCACAATGTGCGCCGCATGCGGATCCACATAGAAATTGAACTCCCCTGTCGTGGTAATGTTTCCGCCTTTCAGGCCGCCGCCCATAATGATGATTTTTTCAATCTTATCCGTCAGTTCTGGGTAACCTTTCAACAAAATAGCAACATTTGTCAGCGGTCCCACTGCCGCAATCGTTACTTTCTCAGATGTATTTCGTAAAATAGCAACATAAGATTCCAACGCTGTTTTTTCAGATAACGGTGCGAAACTGTCGAACTCATAGCCGTTCATTCCATTCACACCGTGGACATCATCCGCAAAACTTGGGTTCTCCACTAACGGCATGTTGCTGCCTCGACAAATCGGTATATCGTGGCGATTCAAGAAAGCCAATACCCCTTGTGCGTTGTTCGTTGTATGATCCACATTCACATTCCCCGCTACAGTATGAACGGCCAGAATTTCAATGTCCTCAGAAGCAATGGCATACAATAAAGCCATTGCATCATCGATCCCTGGATCACAATCAATAATAATTTTATGTGTCATTTTATCATTCTCCTCTAATTTCGCTTGTTTCATTCGTAAGTATAAGCACCAAAATATACTTGGCATGGATTTTAGTGCTTTTTAAATAGCCTATTCGCCTGTTAGTGCAAAGGTTCACCTCAAAATCCAAACCTTTGCATTCTTAATGACTTTTTAGTGCAAAGGTCAATAGAAATCCGAGGCTGCTGATAAAGTGGCGCCACTCATTTTCATTTTGGGAATTAGCCCGAAAAATAAACACAAAAAGAGACGATTGTACCCACTATAGGGCATATATCATCTCTTTTTTTGGGATGTGGTTTTTATGAAACCAAAAATTTAGACTTTTTCAGCAGCCTCAGAAATCCCTCAACCTTTGCACAATCAGACGGTGCTTTCCGCTCACAACAGCTCAACGGTATGTACAAGACATCGTTCACACTTAAATCATGAGTGATTTAATCGTTATTTGTGATACGCATGTGCGTATCATAAATAAATGATATTTTTGATAGATGACTATTTTCCTTTCCAAAATGACACATTTCAATCCCTCCTTAACTTTATTTTAGTACTACTTTATATGGTTTTATTTTGCTATTTTAATATTACTATCAATTTCATATTGATTTTTCATTTCATATATATACTCCTTTAAATGATTAGTAGTCTTCCGGAAACAACATTGTTTGATATTCTATATCATCAATTACCCAAATAGTTTTGCTTATACAGCCTTCATTCAGAATCGGTTGCACTATTTTATAGTTCCGCTCAGGGCTTTCTTGACTATGTATTATCTCTTGCCCCTCATTAGTAATTTTCAATTCGAATTTCTGGAAATAATCCATTTCATTACCTTTCTTAACTTGATCATCTATTAGTTCTCACAGAAAGAATTGCATCTTTTTAGGTACTGTAGAGTCCACATTTCTAATAACATAGCGGTTATCTTTTGATTGAAACATGTTTCCTCCTTCTATCATTTGTTTTTTAGACAAAAAGAATAGGCCAAAATCCCTGTTTAGGATCTTGGCCTTATTAACTACAGATACTTCATTAATATAATATGGCTCTATAATATTTGGTGTTGGTGAATCATTTTGATTCACTGGCACCATTTTTGTTTTTAAATGCAAAAAGGCCAGTGAACCCCTATAATTTAGTTACCACACAAAACAACAGGAGGACTCAC
>NZ_JBQPRC010000014.1:0-38168 GCF_052266745.1 Jeotgalibaca sp. A127 | reverse complement strand
TCATCCGTGGTAAGATGGGTGTAGGTCATTCGTGATCACTCCTATGTATTCTTTGGTCGGAATTACAATTTGAGTGTACCACGAATGGCTTTTTTATTTGTCTAGCTTAATTTTACAATCGACGTTTAAAAAAAAGAGCCTCTTGGTGGCTCTTAATTCGATAATTTTTTCTCAGCATCTCCAACTCCAATAACTGTTCCTCCGTCAAACTCCCGCTCTTTCTGCGACCATGTCCTTGGACCTTGTGATACTCACGGGCACGTTTGGAGCGTTGGAGTTCGAGCATCAAATCGAGAGCTGACATGCGATTGGCGCCTATGTTGAAGACGAGTTGTTGCTCCGCCAGATCACTGGTCGCAACGGTCACTTCTGTCAGGACATTTTTAATTTTGTCGACGATGCCTTCGATAAGAAGGGATTGCGCCACTTTCCAACCAGACACAATAACTATCATCGTATACTTTTTTCAGTATCTTTCAACCAATTTCAGAACGAGTCCTTTTTCAACTACCTTTTCATATCTAAATACTTTTTTTAAGATTTCATTTGTAGGGCACCATTTCATCCATGTCTTACGTTGTGATTTATTCTAGATTCCCTGTTTCACCATAATTCCTTTTGTTGTCCGTTGGACACCCATTTTGTCTTTCAGCCCGGCACATTTCGAAGGTGTTTTATATTGTCCCATTTAATTATATTAGTCTAGATTGAATCAATTCCTAAAAACTTATTCAAATCCATTAAGTTTGATTGTAAGAAAGGGAAATCTTTAATCAACCAAGATGATATCGTTATTTATTTCGCCGATTTTGGAACGCCTTCATTGTGCGCATTTAAATGAAAACATCACCAGTTACCTGTGGAAAGATAAGGTATCAAAAGAGATGGACTTCAATCAAACGGGTCAAGTATTTATCACCTCGATTACGAACACGCCAATAATATTCCCAGAAAAGCCTTAACTTACCTAATGTCGCTGGAAGTATTCTTGAGTTATCTCGATGTATTTACTTTGTTTTGCTTAAATTGACAAATCAAAAAAATAAAACTTCTACCTCTTATGTGTTAAAAGGTAGAAGTTTTAAAGTTGAAGAAGGAATATATCAATTAGTTTATTTCAATGATATTCTTCATTTCTCGAGCAATTCTTTCGGGATTTATATCAAGTTTTTGTAGTAATTCTACTCCTGGACCCGATGATTGGAAAGTGTCAACACTAATGATAGAACCTTTCTCACCCACATATTGTCTCCATCCAAACTTAACTCCTAATTCAACAGATACTCTGTTAACAATATCAGATGGCATAACTGATTCTTTATATTCTTGAGATTGTTTTTCAAAAAGTTCCCAACTTGGCATCGAAATAACGTTCACATCAATATTATCTTCTTTCAAAATATTTTGAGCATCTAGCGCTAACTCAACCTCAGAACCAGTTGCAATAATAATACCTACTGGATCTTCAACCTCTGAGATAATATATGCTCCTTTTTCAACACCATCTAATCTAGCTTGATTTAATACTGGAACATCATGTCTACCCAAAGCAATAACTGTCGGAGTATTCTTAGATTCAAATGCGATTTTCCAAGCTGCAATAGTCTCATTTGCATCAGCTGGACGAACTACATTAATGTTTGGCATAGCTCTTAAGGACATTAGTTGCTCTAATGGTTGATGTGTTGGGCCATCCTGTCCAAGTAATAAAGAATCATGTGTCATGACATATGTTACAGGAACATCCATAATCGCAGAATGTCGGATTGCAGATCGCATATAATCAGAGAATATTAGAAATGTACCACAGTAGGGTCTGATCCCTCCGTGTAAGCCTACTCCATTGGAAATTGATGCCATTGCAAATTCCCTTACACCGAAATGTACATTAGGACCTGCGAAATCCCCTCTGGACATGAACGGCTCACTGGTGATAGTTGTTTTGTTTGATGAAGCTAAATCTGCAGAACCACCAAGTAAAACTGGATAATGCTCATAAATTTTGTTCAAAACTATTCCGCTTGCTGAACGAGTAGCTAACTTATCCTGAGTAAATTTTTCGATTTGAGGGAATTCATAATTATTATTCAATGCGTTTAATAGCTGTTCAGATAACTCAGGATTTTCTTTACTATAAGAGTCAAAAAGCTGATTCCAATCATCTTCTGATTTTTTCCCTTTATCCTGAATTTCAGAATAATGTTCCTTAACATCATCTGGAACAAAGAACTTTTCTTCATAGTCCCACTCATAAAATTCTTTAACTAACATGGTTTCTTTCTCACCTATAGGGTCACTGTGAATATTGGAAGTTCCTTGGAGATTTGGAGAACCATATCCAATTGTAGTCTTTACCTCTATAAGAGTAGGCTTGTCTGTTACTCTTTTTCCTTCTTCGATTGCTTCTTTTACTTCCTTCCAATCGTTTCCATCTTGGACCTTAATAGTATGCCAGTTCATAGCATCAAATTTTTTTAGTGTGTCTTCTGAGTAGGATAAGCTCAGGTCCCCATCCGATGTAATATCATTTGAATCATACAGGACAATTAACTTTCCTAATCCTAAATGACCAGCTAATGAGGCAGCCTCATTTGCAACTCCTTCCTCTAAATCTCCGTCACCACAAATGGTATAAGTGTAGTGATCGATAACTTTATGTTTATCAGTATTAAATTTGGAAGCTAGGTGAGCTTCAGCCAAAGCCAATCCCACTGTCATGGAAAATCCTTGCCCCAGTGGTCCAGTTGTTGCTTCTACCCCAGGTGTAACATGTACTTCTGGGTGTCCTGGAGTTTTGCTACCAACTTGCCTAAAGGATTTTAAATCTTCAATAGAAAGATCATAGCCCGATAAGTGAAGTAAAGAATACAGTAATATTGACCCATGACCAGAAGTTAAGACAAATCTATCTCTATTAAACCAAAGAGGATTGCGAGGATTATAATTCATGATGTCTTTAAATAATACATATCCTGCAGTCGCCGATCCAAGAGGCATTCCTAAGTGACCGTGATTAACATATTCAACTGTATCCAGACACAACGTCCGGATAGTATCTACAGATTTCTGTTCTATTTTTTTTTCTACATTTAGCACTTTTACATTCCTCCATAACATTTTTTATTCTCAGATAATTTACTTAGAATATACCTTGGAAAAACTTGCCAATATAATACAGTATGAAACCAACAATATTAAAATCTGTCTCTGGGAAAGCAGTCCCTTGTAAACCGATATCAGCCATAATAGGATAAATAATAGCTGGCCCTACAGCAATTAAAATTCCTACAACGAATGATCCTACAACCGCACCTTTCCATCCTCCAGTAGCATTGCCGAAAACACCCGCTGTTGCTCCAATAAAGAAGTAAGGAACCGCTACAGGGATTATTACGGGCATTTCTAACATTCCAAAAATAAACATCATTATTAAACCAGCCGCATAAGCGCTTAGGAACCCAATTACTGTCGCCGTTGGAGCATATGGAAATACAACTGGACAGTCTAAGGCTGGCCTTGAATTAGGGATTAATTTAGAAGAAATCCCTTCGAAAGCGGTTACTATTTCACCCAAGAGTAACCTTACGCCCGTAATAATTACGTATAGACCGGCTGAGAAGTTTAAAGATTGGAATAGTGGGTATACTAACCAATTAACTCCTCCAGATAAATTTTCTACTGTTTCTTTACCAGCCGCAATAGCCGCTACATAATAGAAGATTAGCATTGTCAAGCCTACACCAACGATATAGTCTTTAAAAATTGATAACCAACCTGGGAGCTTTAAGTTCTCTGTACTGTCTTCTGGGTTACCAACTTTACTGCCAATCCACCCAGAGAGAGCATACCCTACAGTAACGTAGTGCCCCATTGCTATCTCGTCATGACCAGTAATTTTCCGCATTGTCGGTTGAGCAATTGCTGGGAAAACTGCAGCAGATATTCCTAAGATAACTCCCCCTAAAATAATAATAACGGTATTATTGGCGTCTAATGCTTTAAGAATTACAGTAAGTAGTGCAGCTAAGTAAAGGTTGTGTTGTCCTGTTAGAAAAATATTTTTAAAAGGTGTTATTCTAGCTACAACAAGGTTCATTGCGAATCCTAGCACCATAACCAAAGAAACAACAGTTCCAAACTTTTCTTGGGCTAAAGCTGTTACTGCCTCTGCTAAAGGCAACACTCCTTCAAGACCAAACCCACTAGCAAACATTTCTTGGAAACTGTTTAATGCTGAAGCTGCAGCTCCAGACCCAATCCCAAAAACAAGAAAGCCAACTATTGTTTTAATAGTTCCAGTAATGACTTCATCTACGGGAGACTTTTGTAATACAAGCCCAATAAAAGCCATTAAACCTACAAGTATTGCTGCTGAACCTAATAAGTCATATACGATAACTTCCAAAAAATTCATTTACAACCCCTCCACAATCCTAAATTTCTTGTAAGAACATTAATAATTTTTCTTTTATTTCTACTTTATCCATTAAATTATTTATTCCAATTACATAAGGGACTTTTCCTTCCATTTCTTGTTTCAAATCATTCATAGTGATTAATAGATCCCCATTAAAATGACTCACTGCATCAATGGAATCATGTTGTACTTTAATTGGAAACTTGTTTTCTTTTATTACCTGATTTACCTTAATTTTCAACATCATACTTGAACCCATTCCTGTCCTACAGGCAATTAACGCTTGTTTCATAATATTTCCTCCTTCTCTTTCTCAAAGTTTTTAATATATTTGTATACCGATTTTGAATCAGTAGCTGATTCTAACATTTCATAAAACCCATCTAATTCAAGTAATTCTATCAACTCAGACATTGCTGTCAAATGACTGGAATTATCTTGGGCGGCTAGACAAAATACATACTTTACTGGATCATTTTCTTCATTCCCAAAGACAACTGGATTTTTTAAAGTACTTATACTGATGGCAGTTTCGACTACACCGTCCTCAGCTCTAGCATGAGGCATTGCTACATGTTTTGAAATAACAATGTATGGGCCGTACTCTTCTGCGGTATGAATCATTGCATCTATATATTGCTCCTTAACTTTCTTCTCTGTCACAAGCGATGCACCACATAGTTTAATTGTTTCTCGCCAGTTCCCAGCTTGGACATTGAGACTAATAAGTTTTTCGCTTGTCAAATCGCTTAGCATTGCTTCACTTCTTTTCTTTTTGTAGTGATTGTTTAATTTACTACTTAATTCGAAATATAAAGACTCTCTATTATTAATAGTTGAATATTTTTCGATAATCTCTATTAACTCATCTAAATTAATAAATTCGCTCACTTCAGATTTAAAGTGATTATTAAAATTTTTTACTAAATTATTTTTCTCAGAGTAATTCATGATGGGACTTACAACAAAGCAAGGATGCCCGTTTATCCTATTTTGATTGATTGGAGTAGTTGAAAAATATAAATCAACCTCAGTGTTTACTGTTTCTACATCCGTTGTTTCTATAGTTTCGATGAAACGGACATAAGGAAATAATGCTCTTAATTCTTCAGTTAATATTTTTGATGTTCCAATTCCATTTGGACATACCACTGCTGCAATGAGTTGTTTATTTTTAAAACTATGATTATCCCTATTCGCAATAACCAACGTTGCAAAATACATTGTCATCAAGCTTATTTCATCTTTTGAAAACTTTTGACTAAAAGTATTAGAGAGTGGTTTGATACTTTCTTCAACAAAAGAATAAACTAAAGGATATTCTTCAATAATTTTTTCTGCAAGAGCATTTATTGTCGGAAGCCTAAATAATAACCTGTAATATGATGATCTAAAATGGCTATAGAAATCTGCAACAAACTTTTCTTCCCTGTCCAGTTTGATTCCTGAAATAGATGTAAATTTAAAAGTTATACCTTTCACTAATTCTAGTATTGCTTCTCTATCACAAGTCTCTTCATAATAATTCCCTTCTGATTGTCCCAAAATCCATGCAGTTACATAGTTTCTTTCAAAATCGGAATCTAAAGAAAATGAATTTAATAATTCTTGTGACAACTCAAACTCTTTCATTAAATAAAAAATAGAGAACTCTTTAGATTGTTGTAAGGTATTTCCATTCTTGATTCTAAAAAACAGTAAAATCAGCCCATATATAAATTCTTCTCTTTTAGCTTCAGTAAAGTACATATTATATTTTTCTAGTAGATGATTAATAAATCTGTAGTGATTAGTAAACTCAATTTGTTTTTCTTTAGCTAATAATGATAGGATCGTTAGGAACGATTTTTTATTTTCGAGAAGATTTATTAAGCTTTTTAGAGCTAAATATCTAATATCTATTTCATTACCGCTTAAGTAATAACCTACCTCCTTATTATTTTTAATTTGGACATCTAATACTGAGATTTCTTTACCTTTTTCTTGGATATCTGTCCAACCTGTAGTAGAGCTAATCTTCACAAGATTTGAGTAATGAAACAATGATATATAGTCATTTTTTAAAAAAAGGAAAAGATAGAGTAAATGTTGCCGTTCTTCTTTACCAAGATGATAATTTTTTTTGTTTTCTTCATTACTCTCCACTAAATACCTTTGAATGTGATTTCTAGACTCTGCCGAAATCAGATAACCTTTACGAGGAACTTTTATGATTTCATCTATTCCTTGACTATTTAACCAATCATTTAATTTTGATATACTGTACTCTACTTGTCTTCTAGACAATTCAAGTTGCTCTATCAAGTAATTCATACTGACAATGTCTTGAGTAATTAAAATTCTCATTAATAATATTAATCTTTCTTCCAAGGTTTGGGCCTCCTTATAATTAGATTATTACAAAAATTAAGCGCTTTCAATTAAAATTCATATCAACTTGTGTAACTACTAACGACAAAAAAAGAAAGCGTATTCAAAATAAGGGTCTTAATTTAAAACAAAAGAGCCTTAAATAGGCTCTTACTTCGATAATTTATTTCTTAAAAATTCCAACTTCTGCAACTGCTCATCCGTCAAACTCCCGCGTTTCTTGCGACCATGTCCTTGAACCTTATGATATTCAGATTCTTTATCACGGGCACGTTTGGAGCGTTGGAGTTCGAGCATCAAATCGAGAGCCGACATGCGGTTGGCGCCTTTGTTGAAGACGAGTTGCTGTTCAGCTAAATCACTGGTCGCAACGGTTACTTCTGTCAGGACATTTTTTAGTTTGTCGACGATGCCTTCGATATAGGTATCGGCCGTTTCACCTTGACCGGTGAAGACGACTTTTACTTTATATTTCGTATACTCTTTCGTGATACCGGGTACGAATTGGGCATCGAACACGACCCAAATCTCAATGTTTTCAAATGCTTGGTAGTTGGAAAGGATTTGTAGGAGTCGGTCACGTGCTTCGTCGATGAGGTCACGATTCTTCAGGCTTACCAGTTCTGGCCAAGCGCCAATCATATTGTACCCATCCACAACCAGTATTTCCTTTTTCACCGCAACCTCACCTCCTAATCATTATTCAAAATTTCGTTTACGGTACACTTCATACATCATCAATCCCGCAGCCACGCTCGCATTCAAGCTTTGGACGTGACCTTTCATCGGAATCGTCAATAAACCATCTGCCGTATCTTTCAATAAACGTGAAACACCTTTTCCTTCATTACCGATAACGACTGCGACTGGCAGGTTCGCATCCCATTTTTCAAAAGATTGCCCTTTCATATCGGTTGCGTAAATCCAGACGCCTCGTTCCTTCAACTCTTCAATCGTACGGGCCAAGTTTGTCACACGTACGACCGGAACGTGTTCAATTGCTCCGGTTGATGTCTTCGCAACGGTACCGGTTAAGCCAACCGCGCGACGTTTGGGAATAATAACCCCATGTACACCGCTCGCATCTGCGGTACGAAGAATGGAGCCGAGGTTATGTGGATCTTCAATCCCATCTAAAATGACGAAGAATGGGTCCTCACCCTTTTCTTTAGCCACTTCAAATAAATCATCCAGTGTTGCGTATTGGAATGCTGCAGTGGCCAGCATGACGCCCTGATGGACACCATTATCGGATAACAAATCCAACTTTGTTTTAGGTACAATCGAAATCTGGATGTGGCGTTCTTTAGCCAGCTCCAGGATTTCCCCGATTTTCTCGCCACCAATACCTTCTTGCAAGAACAACTTGTTGATGTCACGCTCGGATTGCAACGTTTCATAAACAGCGTGCTTTCCGATGACGAAATCATCCTGTTGTTCCGGACGGTCGTTTGTTTTTTGCTCTGGTTTACGATCGGGTTTCCGTTTGGAATCCCGGCCTTTATTCGTAAAATCTCTTTTTGGTTTTCTATTTTTTTGATTCATCTTGTTTGTCCTCCACTTGCTGGATACACCAACGAACGAGCTCTTCCAATCGCGTCACTTGCTTTGTTAAATGCAGGTAACCGAATAGTGCTTCAAATCCTGTTGAAATGCGGTAGGTTGTAACATCTGCATTTTTAGCAATCGTATGACTTTTGGCATTACGACCGCGTTTATACATGTCGATTTCTTCTTCCGATAAAAAATCGGGTTGGTCAAGCATCGCATACATCAAAGCCGCTTGTGCTTTTGCTGATACATAATGCGTGGCGCGACGGTGAAGGTCATTCGGCTTGGTCCAGCCTTTATGAAGAAGATGGTCTCGAATGTAAACTTCGTAAGCGGCATCGCCAACATAAGCGAGAGCCAGACCGTTTAACAATTGCCAGTTCTTATCACTCATGCGCGTCTCCACCTTGTCCCTTGCGGCGTATCATCCAAAATAATGCCTTGGTCCTTCAAGTAATCGCGAATTTCATCACTGCGGGCAAAGTCCTTGTCTTTTCGCGCTTGGGTGCGTTCATCGATCAAAGCCTGAATATCATCATCCAACATCGCTTCCGCTTGTAATTTAATGCCGAATACCATCATGATCTGTTCCAACAATACCAAAGTTTGATCCAAGACAGCCTTGGAAACTTCTGGACGTTCTGAATAAACGTTCAACTCTTTAACAAACTGGTAGATAACCGTCATCGCATTGTCAGCCTGAAAGTCATCGTCCATCTCTTCAACGAAACGCGCTTCTAATTCCATAAAAACTGCCACATCCGCTTGGTCACTTGGCAACCTATCAGCCGCGTTGTCCATTCGATATTGTGCATTTTTATAAGCCACACGGATTTTATCCAGGTTGATGCGCGCTTCTTCCAATGCCCGCTCACTGAACTTAATGGGGCGGCGATAGTGGGAAGAAGCCAATAGGAAACGTAATACCTGTGCGTCAACCGTTTGAAGCATGTCGTGGACCAGCACGAAGTTCCCCAGGGACTTACTCATCTTTTCTTCCGATTCGCCAATTGTCACAAAGCCGTTATGCATCCAGTAGTGCGCAAAAGGATGGCCGGTTTTCGCTTCACTTTGAGCGATTTCGTTTTCGTGATGCGGGAAAGTCAAATCATGTCCGCCCCCATGAATATCGATTGTGTCACCCAAATATTTTGTTGCCATTACCGAGCACTCAATATGCCAACCGGGACGACCCGCGCCCCAAGGTGAATCCCAAGAAATCTCTTCCGGCTTCGCTTGTTTCCACAAGGCAAAATCAAGTGGACTTTCTTTCTTCAAGTTCTCTTCTTCCTGGATACGCTCGCTTGCGCCTATACGTAAATCCTTGATGGATTGGTCGCTCAATTGCCCATAATGCTCAAATTTTTCCGTCCGGTAGTAGACATCCCCTTGGGATTCATAAGCATAACCTTTTTCGATTAACACTTCGATAAACGCAATGATTTCAGGGATGTTATCCATAACGCGCGGATGAACCGTTGCTTCTTTTACTTCCAACGCCCGTGTGTCTTCCGTGAAGGCAGCGATAAATTTTTCCGCCACTTCCACCGGAGTCACTTTCATTTCTTTAGCAGTCCGGATGATTTTATCATCAACGTCGGTGAAATTGGAAACATAGTTAACATCGTATCCACGGTATTCGAAATAACGGCGGATTGTATCAAACGCCACTGTACTACGTGAATTACCGATGTGGATATAGTTGTAGACAGTCGGCCCACAGACATACATCTTCACCTTTCCTGGTTCCAGTGGTTTAAATGTTTCCTTTGTCCGAGTCAATGTATTGTATATTTTCATCATCCGTCGCTCCTTTCATTTTTCCTCTATTAATAGCAAGATGGACTCTTCCGAGAAAGAGTCCTCTTGATCATTTTTATAAACTTGCAAGTACTGTATCTAAATGGTTCAAACTTTTCTCGCGGCCCAATACTTCGATTGTTTTACCGAGCTCCGGCCCGTGCATTTCCCCACTGATAGCTACACGAATCGGCATGAATAGGTTTTTACCTTTAACGCCGGTTTCTTTTTGGACTTCTTTGATCGCCGCTTTGATTTCAGCTTCTTCAAATGGTTCAATTGCAGCTAATTTTTCTTTAAAGGCATTCAATACTGTTGGAACTGTTTCTGAAGCCAGTACTTCTTTTTCTGTCTCATCCAGTTCCAAAGTTTCGGCAAAGAATAGCTCTGAAAGTTCAACGATTTCTGCCGCATAACTCATTTGATCATGATATAAGGAAACCAATTTTTTAACCCATTGTTTAGTTTCTTCATCAGGATTTTCAGAAATTTTCCCAGCTGCGGCCAAATGTTTCGCTGCCAAAGGAACAATTGTATCCAATTCCGTTTCTTTCATGTAGGTGTTGTTAACCCACTCCAGTTTTTTCGCGTCAAACGCTGCTGGTGATTTACTTAAACGAGCTGGATCAAACATCTTGATCAATTCTTCGCGGCTGAAGATTTCTTCTTCACCAACTGGCGACCAACCCAACAACGTAATGAAGTTGAACATTGCTTCTGGTAAGTAGCCTAAATCTTTATACTGTTCGATAAATTGAAGAATTGCTTCATCACGCTTGCTTAATTTCTTGCCTGTTTCGCTGTTGATGATCAAAGTCATATGTCCAAATTCTGGATATGCCCATTCAAAAGCCTCGTAAATCATCATTTGTTTAGGTGTGTTGGCAATGTGATCATCACCACGAAGAACGTGCGTGATTCCCATCAAATAGTCATCCACGACAACGGCAAAGTTATATGTTGGGAAGCCATCGCGTTTGCGGATAATAAAATCTCCACCTACACTGCTTGCTTCAAAATTGATTTCGCCTTTTACGATATCGTTGAATGTGTATGAATTTTCTTTCGGTACACGGAAACGAATGGTTGGTACAATGCCTTGTGCTTCTTTTTCAGCTTGTTCTGCTGGTGACAGATGCGCACAACGACCACCGTAATGTGGCATTTCACCACGCGCACGTTGTTGTTCACGTTCTTCTTCCAACTCTTCCTCTGTACAGTAGCAGTGGTAAGCGCGATTAGATAGAAGTAGTTGATCAATATAGCTATCGTAAATATCTTTTCGTTCTGATTGACGATATGGTCCGTATTCGCCTGGCTTGTCTGGACCTTCATCCCAATCCACGCCTAACCATGTCAAGTTCTCTAACTGGCTTTCTTCCCCACGTTCAATATTCCGTTTTTGGTCAGTATCCTCGATTCGGATTATAAATTCACCATCATTATGACGTGCGAATAAATAGTTGAAGAGGGCTGTACGTGCGTTTCCAATATGCAAATGCCCTGTTGGACTTGGTGCGTACCGTACTCGAATTTTTTTAGCCATTATTCATTCTCCTTTTTGTGTATGCCTAATTACCTTTTATACCTTTTTGAGAGTGGACGGGTTTTGCAAAAATCATCCGTCCTGCTGCTGTTTGTAATGCGCTTGTCACTACAACATCAAGCGTTTTATTCATATGGTACTGTCCGTCTTCTACAACGATCATCGTACCATCATCCAAATAAGCAACACCTTGGTTGCGCTCAGTACCTGCTTTAATAACTGTTACACGCATGTTTTCGCCTGGAATCACCACAGGTTTAACGGCGTTTGCCAATTCATTGATGTTCAATACCGGAACGTTCTGGAACTCACTGACTTTGTTCAAATTGTAATCATTCGTTACCACAACGCCGTCAATTAATTTAGCTAAACGAATCAATTTGCTGTCTACTTCGGCAATTTCTTCAAATTCTCCTTCGTAGCTTTCAACTTGCATCACTTCTTCTTTTTGCAAACTGTTCAAAATATCCAAACCACGACGTCCCCGAACGCGTTTCAAGCTATCCGATGAATCAGCAATGTATTGCAATTCACGTAAAACAAAGTTCGGAATGACCAAAACGCCCTCCAAAAAGCCGGTCTTTGCAATTTCATAAATACGTCCATCAATAATAACACTTGTATCCAAGATTTTGTACTTGCGGAAACTGGAATCGGCTTTGCGGTCCAACAGTTGGCCCTCTTCCGGACGTTTTTTTGGTGCAAATAATTTCCGGAATTCGTCGATTCGCGTTGTTCCCACATAAAAACCTAAATAGGCAAAGCCAAACGATAGTAACGAAGGCATGATATTGCTGATAACGGGAATATTCCAGGCCGCTAAAGGAATTCCGATTAACCAAGCCAACACCAATCCTATAATAATACCCAAAGCACCAAATAACAGAAAAGTTGCCGATTGTTTACTGAAGTAGTTTTCAACTTTCTTGAAAGCACGGACAATCCAACTCGCCAACGCTAAAGATAATAAAAAGAATATAAGTGCACCAATACCAAAGTTGACGAACACATTATTAAAAGGAGAATTAGTAAGATTCAATACATCCCATAAATAAGGCATTGCTGTGAGTCCTACACTCCCTCCAACAAAAGTAAATACAATTGAAATAATTCGCTTCATTTTCATGCTATTCCTCCTCTCTTTCTTTTATCTGCGATTTGGAAAGACTTTGCGTAACGTTTCCGAAACCGTTGCAACGCCAATAAGTTCAATTCCTTTTGGATGGTCCCATCCCGACATATTGTTCTTGGGTAAATACACCCGTTTAAATCCTAATTTTTCAGCTTCATGGACACGTTGCTCCACCCGGTTCACTCTCCGGACTTCACCGGTCAAACCGATTTCACCGATAAAACATTCCGTTGCTGCCGTTTCAGTGTCATAATAGCTGGAGGCGACACTGACTGCTATTGCCAAATCGATAGCGGGTTCATCCAGACGGACCCCACCGGTAGATTTGAAATAGGCATCCTGATTTTGCAGCAATAGGCCAGCCCGTTTTTCCAAAACCGCCAAGATTAATGAAACGCGGTTATAGTCCAAACCACTTGATGTCCGGCGTGCATTTCCAAAAGCCGTTGGTGTAATCAAACATTGGATTTCCGCCAGAATGGGACGCGTGCCCTCCATGGAAGCAACCACCGCCGAACCTGATGCACCGGCCAGTCTTTCTTCCAGGAACATTTCTGATGGATTGGAAACTTCCCGTAAGCCACCTTGTGCCATCTCAAAAACGCCAATTTCATTGGTCGAACCAAACCGGTTTTTCACAGCCCGCAAAATCCGGAATGTATGGTGGCGGTCACCTTCGAAATATAAAACCGTGTCTACCATATGTTCCAGCATACGGGGTCCAGCGATATTCCCTTCCTTGGTCACGTGACCAACGATAAAAATGGAGATATTATTTGTTTTTGCAATTCGCATAAAGGCTTGGGTCGATTCCCGCACTTGCGAGACACTACCAGCCGTACTGTCATTATCCGCTTTAATCATGGTCTGGATCGAGTCGATGATAACAAGTTTTGGCTTCAAACGTTCAATGGTCTGTGCGATTGCATCAATGTCCGTTTCGGGATAAATATAAAAATCAGACCCTTTAACACCTAGACGTTCGGCACGCAATTTGATTTGACTGGCACTTTCTTCACCAGAAACATAGAGAACGGGAATGTTTTTATTGTTTATTTGTGCTGAAACTTGAAGCAGGAGTGTCGATTTACCAATCCCTGGATCTCCACCTATCAAAATAAGTGATCCTGGCACAATACCGCCACCCAAGACATGGTTAACTTCCTCCATATCGGTTGGAATGCGTGGAACATCTTCTATCTTAATATTCTGGATAGAAACAGCCTCAGCTGTCTGACCTGAAAAATTGACTCGAGGCTGGTGTTTTTCAGAAGCCGCGATTTCCTTTTCTTCTTCCATTTGATTCCATGCGCCACAATTCGGACATTTGCCCAACCATTTCGGTGACTCATACCCGCATGCTTGGCAGACATATTTAATCCTTTTTTTTGCCATTCATTAAACTCCTTCAATAATACGATGGATATAACGCTATTTTAGCATATAACTCACCAACTCAAGTAGTAGACAACCATATAATTTGGAATTAATGTGCGTCTGAAGAACCAAATCCGCCTTTACGGCTGTTTTTTGACACTTCTTCATTATCCACCTTCAGAAATTTCAAAAAGATGCCTTGACCGATACGGTCCCCTTTTTTAATAACCTTATCCCGCAAACCAAAATTCAATAATTGAAAGAAAATCTCGCCTTCGTTATCTTCGTTCCCGTAATAATCCGCATCCACAATGCCTACACCATTTGGCAATATCAAAAAATGTTTGATGGGATTGCTGGAACGGTTCGTAAGTTGTAGATATTCATCGTCTTCCATATAAGCCTTGATTCCAGTTGGGACCAATACGGGAGTGATGCCTTTAACTGGAGCGTTACGATCATGTTTGAAGAACGTATTCCAGATGGATGGCAAAACGGTATCTTCTGATGCCTCAAAATCATATCCCGCAGAATGAACGGTTGCCCGTTTTGGTAATTGCAAACCTTGACCTTCATATTTAGAAACAATTTCAAACCCTCTTGTACGCATTTAATCTCCCTTTCCAACCTGTATATTAGTACGATTTTACCATATATCGTCTAATAAAACCTTGAAAGTTCTACATTTCCCATTTTTGAAAAGGCTTTCGTCAATGTGCACAAAAAAACGCTTCCACATTCAGGCATTTTGACTTGGCTTAATAATCCGCTTTCATTTAAGATTGTAAATATAAACAAAACATTCAACAAAGGCGGGATTAAATTATGGTAGAAATCCAATTAAATGAGATTCATAAAAAATATGATAATGCAGAAAATTATTCTGTTACAGACTTTAACTTACATATCCAAGATCGCGAATTTATCGTGTTTGTTGGTCCATCCGGTTGTGGTAAATCAACAACGCTTCGTATGATTGCGGGATTGGAAGATATCACAGAAGGTGAATTGAAGATCGGCGAAACGGTCATGAACGATGTAGCACCTAAAGACCGTGACATCGCAATGGTTTTCCAAAACTATGCTTTATACCCACATATGACCGTGTTTGATAACATGGCTTTCGGTCTGAAATTACGTAAATACAAAAAAGAAGAAATCAAACAACGGGTTGACAACGCAGCAGAAATCCTTGGTTTGACGGAATATCTAGACCGTAAACCAGCGGCTCTTTCTGGGGGACAACGTCAGCGGGTTGCGCTGGGTCGTGCGATTGTGCGTGACGCTAAAGTCTTCTTGATGGATGAACCTTTGTCAAACCTGGATGCGAAATTGCGGGTTGCGATGCGTGCGGAAATTGCGAAATTACACCGCCGCTTGAATACAACTACCATTTACGTAACGCATGACCAAACAGAGGCAATGACCATGGCGGACCGAATCGTTATTATGAAAGACGGTTTCGTTCAACAAATCGGCTCTCCAAAAGAAGTTTACGATACACCAGTAAACTTATTCGTAGCTGGTTTTATCGGATCGCCAGCGATGAACTTCTTCAATGTTACATTGAATGATGGCGTCATTTCTGATGGTAAAGGTTTGGAACTAACGATTCCGGCTGGTAAACGTAAAGTCTTGGAACAAAAAGGTTACAACAACAAACAAGTTATTTTTGGTATCCGTCCAGAGGATATTCAATCCGAACAAGTTGTAATCGACGCAAATCCTGGATCGACTGTGCGTGCACAAGTAAACGTTTCTGAACTACTAGGTGCAGAAACAATGCTTTACTCACAAGTTGGTGACACTGAGTTCATCTCCCGTGTAGACGCACGTGACTACCATGAACCAGGTTCTATAATTGAATTGGCATTTAACATGAATAAGATTCATTTCTTTGATAAAGAATCTGAAAATGTCATTACAATTCCTTAATCTACTATCCCTATTTTCTTAATGATATACCATCCTCCACCAGAAAAAGGCGATCCTAACGGATCGCCTTTTTCTAATGTTATGGGAATTATTCTTTATTTTCATGAAACGCTTCTTCAGGCGTAATGCCATCTTGAACCCAAACGGATACAGAACCACCATTTACCAAGAAAGTTGCATTTCCTTCCTCATCTATTACGATTTTTTCTTCGCGATTGCCGGAATAGTCTGCAAAAGTAACACCCGCATATTGTTCTCCAACATGCATCACTTTTTCACCATCATCGCCATTTGACATCAAAACCGCCATGCCATACGGATGCTCTGCGTCCCCTTCACGGGTCCAGCCAATACAATTAGGGTGATCGAAATAATCGTTTTGTGTTCCATAGGCATGATTGCGGCGTAGATATAGTAAAGCATCCAGATAAGCATCGGCCTTTCCTTCAATCGGATTCTCGCCCTGAATGCCATAATAATCACCATAGAACAAACATGGGAAACCTTCTGCCCTTAATAAAATAAAACTATACGCCAGCGGTTTGAACCAGTCATCAACGAAAGATTCCAACGCTTGTCCGGGTTGAGAATCATGATTATCCACAAACGTCACCGAGTGCGTTGGATTTTTAGCAACCAAGGCGTCTTTTAATAAGTTCCGTAAATCATAATCTCTTCCTTGTTTAGAAGCCGTATGGAAACTATAGTGAAGTGCAACATCAAATAAATCCAGCGTAAAATCTGTATCTTCAAGATAATCTTGAATTGATTCATAATCAGATTTCCAATACTCCCCTACTATAAAGAAATCGGGTCTGTCGTTTTTACGCACGGTATTAACGAAGTTTTTTACAAAATTATAGTTAATGTGTTTAATGGCATCCAAACGGAAACCATCCACACCCGTTTCATTGATATACCAATCAGCCCATTTCAAAACTTCCTTGACGACTTCCTCATTTTCATAGTCGATATCTGCAAACATCAAATAATCATAGTTACCAAATTCATTATCGACCGTATCGTCGTCACTCCAACCCTTTTCAAACCCTTTGATCATATAAATTGCTTCTTTATCATTTTCGGCATTAAAATCTGTTCCAGAAAAATGGCGCCAATTCCATTTGAAATCGGAATATTTTCCCCCACGACCTTCAAAGTTGAACTGCGTCCAACCTTCAATTTCATAAGGTTCACCTAATTTCTCTTGGCGATTATCCGGGTTTACCTCGTAGGCCATAAAACGTTCTTTTCCATCTGCTCCGGCTTTGTGATTCAATACCACATCAGCGTAAACAAAAAGACCTTGTTCATGTAAAGCATCGATAGCTGCTTGATATTCTTCTTTCGTGCCATATTTAGTTCGCACTGTACCTTTTTGATCGAATTCACCCAAGTCATAGAGGTCATAGATTCCATACCCTACATCGGCCTGCCCGGTTGCTTTATAAGCAGGTGGAAGCCAGACTGCGGTCACGCCTAATTCTTTTAGATGCTTAGCATCCTCTTTCAGGTTCTTCCACAGCTGTCCATCATTTGGCAATTCCCATTCAAAGTATTGCATCATCAATCCATTTTCAACCATGTTCATGCACCTTCTTCAGATTTAATAATTGCGTCCTGGTTTTTAAACCAGTTACTTTATTATAACCACTCTGTTGAAAAATTGCGATTTTAAGCACTATCTCGGATTCGAATAAAAATAATTGCAATTAATTCGAATTCGAGATATACTTTGATTGTCGATAGAAAACAAGAAAAAAGAGAGGGATTACTTAATTATGACTAAACTTTTACCACTTACTGGAATTCACCATATAACTGCCATTACAAGTTCTGCCGAAAAGAATTATGATTTTTTCACGAATGTATTGGGCATGCGCCTTGTTAAGAAAACTGTTAACCAAGATGATATTCAAACTTATCATCTCTTCTTTGCCGATGACCGCGGAAATGCTGGAACAGATATTACCTTCTTTGATTTCCCAAACATCCCAAAAGCACAACGTGGAAACAACGAAATATATCGTTCGGGTTTACGTGTACCTAACGACCGGGCTTTGGAGTATTGGATGAAACGATTTGATCACTTTAATGTGAAACATTCCGGTATCACTGAACAATTTGGCGTTAAAGTCATCAACTTTGAAGATTTCGATGGCCAACAAATGCAATTGATTTCCGATGAGAATGATAAAGGCGTTGCACCAGGTACCGCTTGGATTAATGGGCCTGTGCCAACAGAATTCGGTATCCATGGGCTCGGAACAACTTTGATCCGGGTTGCAGAATTTGAATTCTTGAAACAAGTACTGGAAATGGTATTGATGTTCCGCGAAACAAAAACAGAAGGCAACCTGCATTACTTTGAAACCGGTGAAGGTGGAAATGGTGCTTCCATCATTATTGAACACAATACTGTCTTGGGTCGTGCCCAGCAAGGATATGGTTCTGTTCATCATATCGCTTTCCGTGTGAAAGACCGTGAGCAATTGGATAAATGGATTGATCGCTTACAAGGTTACCAATTCCCGACATCCGGGTATGTGGATCGCTTCTACTTTGAATCCCTTTATTCTCCAGTAGCAAACGGTATCTTGTTCGAGTTCGCAACAGATGAACCCGGCTTTATCGATGATGAAGAATCATACGAAATATTGGGAGAAACATTGGCATTACCTCCTAAATTCCGCGATCACCGTGAGCAAATTGAAAAATTGGTTCGCCAATTCGATACCGTCCGCAGTACTAAAAAGTTCGAGAAAGAATATTTTGGTTTCGAAAAAGAAGCTTAAAACGAGATAAACCAGATTAATCCGCACTCATTTCGGTGATTGCGGATTTCTTTATAATTTTCTTGAAAAAAAGGCTTTCAAAAGTGTTCAATATTCTGTAGAATAATATAGAAGAATGTTGAAAAGCGAGGTAAGCGATTTGAGTATTAGACGTTTTTTATTTGTTATCGTACCAGCAGCAGTCACACTATCAGCTTGTCAACGCGCCCTTGCGACAGATATTCAAACTGAAACAGCTTTGACTGCTTCCCAGGATTTTGAAAACTACCACCAAGTCATTTCCGTTGAAACAGAAACCTTAACAAAAGAAAATACTATTGAAAGTACATATGCTATTACTGAAGCAACCATTTTCCCTGAAGAAAATCTTGCTTATGGTCAAAGAGTAAATAAAGGAACAAACCTCGAAGCCTATAAGACATCGATTTATGCTTCAGATGAAGGGGCCTATCAGAAAAAGAATAATGATACATGGGTCGCTTCTGCCACACCGGATCCTTTATTCTCAAGTATTTCCGTCTACCCTTATGAGACATTTGTTAATTTAGTTACCCTTTTTGAAAGCAAAGGGACAGTAGCTGAAACAGACAAAGAGTATATCATCACTTACTCTGGCTATGATGAAGCATTGAACCGCGAGCTTTCCGATTTGGTTCAACAATTCCCTGTAACGGGAACGAAGTATGATGTCACCATTACCTTGGACAAAAAAACGGACTATATTACTTCAGTCCAAATGCAATCTGAAACGGCCTCAACGACTGGAAAAAGTACGACTAATCAAAATCTGTCAGCACATTTTTCCAAATATAATTTAAATGAGCCTCGCAGCAGGACCGAATAAAAAAATACGACATTCCGCCCGATTAAAGGGGAATGTCGTATTTTCTATTTTTCACACGTTAAACGATACAATGCTTCCGCATAAATATCCATCGCTTGGTAGAGATCAGCCAAGGCCATGCGTTCGTTCGGTCCATGCAGAGTGGCCTCTGCATGCGGTAGTTGTGCTCCGAATGCGACACAATTATCCATTGTACGGGCAAATGTTGCTCCACCTGACACTAGTGCCTCACTCATATCTCCCGTTTTTTCTTGATAGACAGCCATCAAATTCTTCACCAACGGATGGTCTAATGGTACGTAAAGAGGAGCAATATAATCGTACTCTTCATAAACCAGGTCTGCTTTTTCTGCAGCTGTCTGGAGTTTTTTCACGATAAAATCTTTTTCAATGGTAACAGGGTAACGGATATCAATTCCCAGTACCGTTTCATTGCCCTCAATTGTTAGTGTTGCAGCATTCAAGGTCAAAATACCGGATGCTTCGTCCTGGACTTCCCCAAAGATTGATAAACCACGTGCATCCTCTTGGATAACATCACGCAAGAACGCCAATACTTTGTTATTGTCATTTGCTCCAATTGCTTTCGCTAAACGCACAATCGCGTTGATGCCTTCAGGGGCATTTTTACTGTGGACGGATTTACCTTTTACATTAACGGTTTCGCCATTACGTTCGTAAGCATATCCCAAACGGTCCAATTCAGCTGCAATTGCATCGGCCCACTCCCCTGTATAAGCTGCATCTTCCGGAACCACGTTCATGGCGCCCCCAGCTTTCAGTGTATAATTTGAATTTTCTTGGCTACGCATCTTAACTTGCAATAAGCCTTTTTCCGCAAAAGTTACTGGGAAAGTTGAATCTGGTGCAAATCCCATGGTAGCTTTTTCTTCGAGCTCATTATAACGTGCCAAACAACGCCAGAGGTTTTCTTCATCCACACCAAAAATAAAACGAATGCGTTTATTAAAAATTTCGCCAGCATCCATCAAGGCTTTGGCTGCGTAAAGAGCCGCTATCGTTGGACCTTTATCATCCTCTGTTCCACGTGAAACGATAAAGCCATCTTTAATGACGGGTTCAAATGGTTGAGTTTCCCATAATTCCAGATTTCCAGGTGGTACAACGTCCAAGTGACACAATACTGCAAATAGTTCTTCGCCTTCACCGACTTCTGCATAGCCATAGTAGCCTTCTGGATCGATATAAGTACGAAATCCTAAGCTTTCAGTAATCTCCAACGTTTTCTCCAAAACAGCCTGAATATCTTTCCCAAAAGGCGTCTCATCATCCTCTTGTAAATAGGAAGGATAAGATAGAATGGTCTTCAAAGATTCTACGGCTTCTGTCTGATGCTTTTCTAAAATAAATTGTTTCATAATGAGCCTCCTTTATTTATGAATATTTTACCACTGCTCTTTTAGATAATACAGTTTCACTTCTTACCTTTATCTTTCCATTCTTCCATAATTCCGCCCATTTTGGACCAACTCCAGGCAAACACGACTAATCCCAAGATTGCAAAAAACCACTGTGTCATTTTTTTTCCTCCTTTGAGTCGTATCCCGATGGATTAATTGGACCACCCCAGGCGCCAAAAATTCCAATAGCTACCAACAACAATATCCAAAGAAACCTCTTACTCTTAATGTTAAGGATAACACAAAGGAAGCGCTACCTAAAATACGAACACAAAAAATAGCACACCACTAAAAAGTGGTCGTGCTAATTGTTAGGTCTGTTATTTATGGCCGTCATCTTTCCCTCTAATATCAAAGTTAATGATTTCAATAGCAGATAATAAGAAGAACATAAAAAAGATGATTCCCGAAGCATTGCTCGTCAGAAAAGAAAAATCTTCTGAATATAGAAAGCGGCCTTGGAAAAACTGATTATTCAAAAGTATAATGACGATTCCAATCCAACCAACGAAAAAAGAAAAGGGTTTTTCTTTCAATCTTTTTTGTAAATATTTCATTTCTATCCAGTCCTTATCTTTAATTATTAAAAAAGACTAGGCAAGCCTAGTCTCCCTTACCTTATCCAACGTACTTTATGTATTTCTCTCTATTTGTTTTCCAGTAATCCAGATATGTCCTCAAGTTTTTCCAAAGATTCGAACATATTTGCCAGTTCGCGATAAACCTTTGATAAGACTAAAAAGCATTCCGATGAATAATCATCTGGATAAGAGTCTGTTTTCCACGAGAAACGAAGTGACGTATTTAAACTAGTAGCTGTTCGTGCAATCTGATTAAATTCTTCCATATAACAGAAGAGTGTGCGTCTCCCAACAGCTGACAAAACACTCAAATCTTCCATTGTCGCTTCGAAAAATAAAATTGCTTCATAAACCTGGCAGCGGAAGGTGATGCTGACGCGGTTATAGTAACCATTCTTTATCAGTTCGCGGAGTTTGCTATTGGTATTTTTAATCGTACTCTCTAAACTGTCCTGGATTTCTTTGGTCAGGGTTGGTAATAGTTCAACCGGGTCTTGGTCACTTGCAAATTCTTTGTCTTCTAGATACTCAGCACTCATTTTACATCCCTCCTTTGCGACTTTTGTTTTCGTGGACTTTCAGTTACAATACCTTTTAAGAACTTCAATCTAAACTTATGCCATTTTTCGTTTAGCAGAAATTAGGAAGTGAATGAATTATTTATTCACCACCGATTAACCAAACGTCTCCTAATGATTGTGTCGTAGTGACAGGACTTTTGCTTAATAACAACGGGGAAGTGAACAAAGTAAATACTGCGATAAAAGCGACCAAACGTTTGCCTTTTTTAACCAGATTCTTCATTATTTCTTCCTCCCTTACGGGTATTGGACTAATTGGCTTTATTATATAACAGAAGTTTCTTTTTCTAACCAAATAGTCAAATACGACTATTTCTTAAAAAGGAGTAGGATTTATGTGGTTAAATCTACAGATCAAACCAGAAAAACAGGTGAAATTTTAAAAAAAATCCGCCAAAATAAAAAATACACACAACAGTTTGTCACGGAAGGTATTATTTCACAGTCTGCTTATTCTAAATTAGAGCGCGGTGTTATCGACCTGACTTATAATAAATTTGTGAAAATATTAAGTCGACTTGATGTCAGTGAATATGAATTCCAAATGTTATTGGATGAGGAACCTGATCCACGGGATGCATTAATTGAGGAATTTTTCTTAATAAACTATAACGATGCAGCCGCCCTCACTACCATCCACCAAGAAGTTAATCACTATTTATTAGATAAACAGGATTATATTATCGAGGATATCTCTTATATTTGTGAGGCTCTTATCCTTATTTCCAAGAAACGCGACTATGAACAGGCTTCTATCTTTGCCAACAAAGTCTGGAAACGACTAGAGAAGTTTGATCGTTGGTATATGATGGAAATTCGGTTAATCAATGCTATTCTGTTCATCTTTCCTACGGAGACAGCCTTGAATATTTCCGAACGGATTGTCCAACAGTTAAAAGACTATCAAACCCGGGAAAGTCGCGTTTTAGCGGATAATATCCAAACCAACCTAACATTATTACTTATTCGTAGCGGGAATTATTCATTAGCTTTAGAAAATTTGGAAGAATTAATCATACGATTCAAACAAAAAAATAATTATCGTTTATTGGCTATTGTCTACATTCGCAAAGGTATTGCTTTGCGGTTATTACATGACGCTTCCTGGGAGGAAGACACAAAAAAAGGCCTCAAAATGCTGGACGCATTTGAAGACGATAACTTAAAAAAGGCACTTACTACAGAAATAGAACATTATAAACCAAAAAATTCTGCCAACTAGTGGCAGAATTTTTTATTTTATTAATAGCGTAGAATCGCTGCTACGTCCTTTAGTCCCGGCATTTGAGAACGATTTAACACATATACTTTCCCATTTGTACGGGTCACATTTAGTGCTAATTGGTTGAAGAAGTTTTCGTTTCCTTCATAACCCAGTTGTCCTTCATCATCGATCGTACCCGTTACTTTTGAATCTTTTTCAAGGAATAGGACTTCGATTCGACCTTCTAGGCTTGCCGTTGTTAAATCTTGGTATTGGTCTCCCAACTTGTATTGGGGGGTGGTTTCTTCATACCGTCTTATAATTTCACTATGGCGGTTCCGTAATACATTCGCAATTAATTCCCCAACTTCTTTCTTGATATCATTATCTGTCAATGAGGTTGGTGAACTTTCAATTCGCTCATCACGCAAGCACCCATTTTTTGATAGGTTACGGAAGACCGCTTGATTTTCCGTTAAAGCAAACAATATTAATGGCGTTTGATTTGGATTACTGAAATTTTCCATTACATACTTATCAACGACACGGAAATAATTTTCTTGGTCAATTTCAAGTTCATTATTTTTATCGTTCACACCATGAATGTTACCTGCGCCACCACCAACATTTAATTGTTTTCCACGTGTTAATTCGTCACCTAGTGCAATGGTAAGTGTTGTTGGAGCATCTGCTGGTAATTCGATTCTTTCAATCGAATCCAATCTACCGGCATATAACTTCATTTCGCGGTTGGTTAAACATAAAAGATGGTAATTTTCAATATATTGGAAATCTTCAATCAGGGGTAAAATGTTCGGTCTTTCACCGTATGAAACAAAATCCTGCAATTTGGAACTCACTTCATANACGTGTTAATTCGTCACCTAGTGCAATGGTAAGTGTTGTTGGAGCATCTGCTGGTAATTCGATTCTTTCAATCGAATCCAATCTACCGGCATATAACTTCATTTCGCGGTTGGTTAAACATAAAAGATGGTAATTTTCAATATATTGGAAATCTTCAATCAGGGGTAAAATGTTCGGTCTTTCACCGTATGAAACAAAATCCTGCAATTTGGAACTCACTTCATAGAAGAAAGTTTGGTTAGGTGTGATAAAAAATGCGACACCACTCCGGCCTGCTGCCCAAAATTGTTTATCATTGGGAATGTCTTCCAATTGTTTACGAAGTTTGTCATCATTAACTTGATCTAGCGCTTTTCTAATAAGATTTTTGAATTTAATCTGTTCAGCATCCATGGCTAATTGCGTGGGATCCGCAGATTGGTATATCGTAACGAACGGGCCTTCTGCGCTCAAGAGCTCTTGGTCTGGAAATTTGTTTAACTGTTTCATGTGATTTCCTCCTTCGTTTGGCACACTATTAGTACGCTTAAGGAGCACATTAAGAAAGCGCTCCCTCATACTTGTATTGTAGCAAAAACAAGACTTTTGTAAAACAATAGCCTTTGTAATATTTCGATTTAATTTTGAGAATGAATTACCCAAAAACGTACATTCCCGAGATATTATTACATTAATATTAAATTTCATAAAAAACAGTTAAAAAACTGTACTTTCTTTTTGAAAGCCATTATACTAACTGCATACGTTTTGAAAGCGTTTCATAAGTTGTAGTTATAGCTATTATAAGTTAATAAAGGTGGTGAAAAAAATGGAGAAGAATCAGTTACTATTTCCTGAATTAGCACGGGCGGTAAAGTATAAAATCCCAATAGGCGAAAATTTATTCCTGCGTCAATGCGCCTCAGGTATAAATCTTTTCCATCTGCCGACTTCATACCGCTATCCTACTGGAAATATCGCCGGCTACTTCGTCTGCTTGAATTGGAATGATAAGTATATTGTTTTGGAAAAAGAACGCAAAGAAAAAAATGAATATTTTATTATTGACCGTCAAATAGAAAATGTTAAAGGTCCTTATTTCTGGAAGGAATATGAAGATAAATGCAGAGAACTGAATTTAGACTTACCATTAATTCCGGTTTCAGAATTGGATTGGGTCATCAATTTTTAAACTTTAATGAGGAAACAACGCTGAGCAGATGCTCAGCGTTGTTTTTTGCTATAATATATAAAACTACTAAGATTGTGAGGATGCGACATGTGGAATACTAAATCATTTGATGCGTTAACTGTTTATGAACTCCATTCAATTTATTATCTGCGGACCCAAGTATTTGTGGTGGAGCAAGCATGTGCTTATCAAGAAGTTGATGAGCTGGATCTACAGTCCATTCATCTTTTTGATAAGGATATACATGCCTATGCCCGTATTATACCGGATGAAGATGTTGTTCATATTGGCCGTGTGGTTGTGCATCCAGAATTTCGAAAAAAAGGGTTAAGCCGAAAATTAATGACTGAAGCCATTCGTTTTTGCCAATCATCTTATCCTGGCAAAAATATCCATGTGCAAGCTCAAGCCTATTTACAAAAATTCTATGCTTCCCTGGGCTTTGAACCAGTTTCTGAGGTTTATTTAGAAGATAACATTCCACATCTAGACATGATCAAGAAGGAGGAAAAGAATTGACGAAATATACATTAGCTATCTTGATTTCTTTAATTAGCCTTGGAATCAATTTATGGATCATTAAACAACAACGGGCAGGTATTACCATCAACCCAGAGAAAAAACAAAATTTGGAACGTTTGTCTTATGCTTTCATAATAGCAGCAGTATTGGTGTTATCTTTTGGTTAATAAAATGAAATAGGAAAGATACTGGGAAAAGGCGTCCCAGTATCTTTCCTATTTTTATATGCACATCTCAAGGCTAAGATATGTGGCATATCATTAGGTATTTTCAGTGTAGCTTTGATAAACTTAAATCAAAATGGGAAACAGATTGGAGGAGAAAAAATGAGATGGAAAGGCAGAAAATCAAGTTCCAACGTTGAAGACCGTCGTGGCATGAGTGGTGGAATGATCGGTGGTGGAATTGGTGGTATTGGTTTGATTTTTTATCTAATCTTTACGTTACTGGGCGGGGATCCTTCAATCATTACAGACAATAATAATGCGAATGCACCAGGCCAGAACAATTCGTATACAGGAACGGCTCAGGAAGAGGAACTAGCAGATTTCGTGGGGGTTGTTTTAGCGGATACAGAAGTTGTGTGGAACCAAGTTTTTACCGAGTATGGTGCTGAATATGAAGAACCAACTTTGGTACTTTTTTCCGACAGTGTGCAATCTGCTTGTGGGGTCGCCGGGTCTTCTACAGGACCTTTCTATTGTCCTGGGGATCAGAATTTATATATTGATTTGAGCTTCTATGATGAATTGTCAAAAAAATTCCAGGCTCCAGGAGATTTTGCCATGGCTTATGTAGTGGCTCATGAAGTGGGCCATCATGTACAGACCTTGCTCGGAGTATCGCAACAAGTGCAAGAATTGCGTGGACAAATGAGTGAGAAAGAGTTTAACTACTACTTAAAACGAATGGAACTCCAGGCTGATTACTACGCGGGTGTTTGGGCACATCATGTACAAGATTTTGATTACTTGGAAGAAGGAGACATTGAAGAAGCGATGAACGCAGCTTCGGCAGTCGGCGATGACCGAATTCAAAAAGCCGCACAGGGATATGTTGTGCCTGATAGCTTTACGCACGGCACATCTGAGCAACGGACGCGCTGGTTTCTTAAAGGTTTTCAAACAGGCGATTTAGAAAATGGCGATACTTTTAAAGTAAGTGACCAAGATTTATGACAAAAAAGCGTTAGTACACAGGAGTGTGCTAACGCTTTTTGATTGTCTGAAAGTCGGTCATGCCGATTCTTTATTATGCCAATAGCGAACCAACAAGGACAATGAGAAACATACTGTAAAATAAGTAAGTCCTAAAAATCCATATAATAAAAATACTTCTACTGACTGGGTAGCGCGACCCAGTACGACCTGTCCACTTCGCGTTAGTTCCATAATACCCAACCCTGCTAAAAAAGACGTGTCTTTTACGGTCGTTATAACTTGGGACAAAAGCGACGGAACAATGCGTCTAAAGGCTTGCGGCAAAATGATATAAATGAGTGTCTGAATAAAAGAAAAACCTTGTGAATAAGCCGCTTCAAATTGGCCTTTTTCTAGTGCGTTTAATCCTCCTCGTACAATTTCGGCAATAACGGCCGATGTATACAGGAACAAAGCGAATGAGCCTTTTACTGTGACCGTGCTCCCTGGAATCAAGAAGGCACACCCTAGCATCCACAACAACAAAGGCGTATTTCGAAAAATTTCGATATAAGCACTGGAAAGTCTACTAAGAACTTTCACTTTGTATTGACGCAACAAGCCCAGGATAGTTCCAAAAATAATTGAACCCATAATCACAGAAATGGAAATGAGAAACGTGAGCTTCAATCCATCCATCAAAAAGCCTAGGTTATCCGGAGAAAATACACGTTGGATGGCTTCAATCATTCAATCACCTCCGGTAAACTGATTGGTGTGACAGTAACTATATCTTTATTTTTCAATTTTTCTTCATACCTTTTAGCAAACACTGCCAACGGATAGCATAAAGAAAAGTATAAGAGACCGGCTACTAAATAGGCAGGTCCATAGTTCAAGCTTGATGAAGCATATGAATCTGCCGAATACATCAAATCAGCTCCGGCTATAATGGCTAATACCGACGTATTCTTGATCAGGTTAACCGCCTGATTGGCAAGCGGTGGTAAGATAATTTTAACCGTCTGTGGCAAAATGATGTAGCGCATGGTTTGGATGTAGTCAAATCCTTGTGAATAGGCAGCTTCCGTTTGACCTTTAGGAATAGCAGTGATGCCCGCACGGACCACTTCACCGATATAAGCACCATGGTAAAAGCCTACCCCTACCACACCAATTGTAAATTCAGACATAACGAGGCCAGCCATCGCCAGCCCGTTATACATAAAAAATATCAAAATGACTAAAGGAATATTTTGGAAAAATTCGACATAAATACGAGCGAATACTTTAAGGAAACGATTTTTTGAAGTTGAAAATAAACCTATCATAACCCCGATTGCCAAGGCCAATACAAGAGCCAAGGCAGCTATCAGTATCGTCCTGAAGAACCCTCCTATAAATTGTTCACTATTTTCAAAGAGGGCCTCAAAGCGCCAAAATGCAAATGGATTTGAGCTTCTCATTCACTCAAGCCCCATTCCTCGACCATTGCATCGATTGTACCATCTTCCAACCAGCCAGAAATTAAACCATCCAAGTATTCAGCTAATTCTGTGTTCGTTTTCTTTGTAACGGCACCATAGTCCTGTGTGCCAAAACGATCAGGAAAAATAGTAGTTGAATCATCAACATAACCATTTAGTATGGAACGGTCCACACTGAAAGCATCGATTCGATTTGAATCCAAAGCTGCTTTAATTTCTGGGTAAGTAGCATACTCCGAATACTTTAAAGAAATACCATATGGTTCTGCTTCCGTATCAATCAGGCCAGAAGTTGTCGCACTTTGTGCTACCCCAATGGTCGCCCCATCCATATCCGCCAGGCTTTCATAACCTTTATCCTTTTTAACCAGGATTCCAACAGCATCTTGGAAATAAGGCTCAGTAAAGTTATAGGTTTCTTTTCGTTCATCCGTAATTGTGAAAGTTGAGATCAACATATCGACTTCGCCATTGTCAACGAGAGGGCCACGTGTTTTCGCTGTAACGGGCGTAAAATCCACTGCTTCTGGATCACCCAGAATTTCTTCCGCAACCTTCTTGGCTAAATCAATTTCGAAGCCTTCGATTTCATTGGTGCTTGTATTACGTAACCCAAAGTTCGGAACATCTTCTTTTACCCCAACACGTAAAACGCCCGCTTCCTTGATAGAATCAACGGTGGTTTGACTAGAAGAATCCGCCGTCGTTTCTCCGGAACAAGCTGCTAAGGTAAACGTTGTTAATAGTAGTAGACCTTTCAATAAATGCTTTTTCATAATATTTCCTCCTTGGATAGCTGATTTTTCAGCGTAATATTTTACTTAAAAATGCCTTTGTTCTTTCATGAGTAGGATTATCGAAGAAATGTTGTGGAGAACCCTCTTCCAAAATCTGACCTTGATCCATGAAGACGACCCGATCGGCTACCTCTCGTGCAAATCCCATTTCATGTGTCACGACAATCATTGTGATATTCAAATCGGATAACTTGATCATCACATCCAACACCTCCTGAACCGTTTCCGGATCCAAGGCAGAAGTTGGTTCATCAAACAAGAATATTTTTTTTTCGGAACAGAGTGCTCGCGCAATGGCAACCCGTTGTTGCTGTCCGCCAGAAAGAGTGGACGGATAAACATGGGCTTTTTCACTCAAACCAACGACGTTCAGATAATGATGTGCTAGTTCTTCAGCGTCCTGTCGTGATTTCTTTTGTAGTTTAATCGGGCCCAACGTTAGGTTTTCTAACACCGTCATATGCGGGTATAAGTTAAATTGTTGAAATACCATCGCGGACGATTCTCTTACAATATCTAATTTATTTTTTGTTGTTAGTTGTTTACCTTCAATATAAACGGCCCCGCTAGTAGGTTCTTCCAAAAAATTGACACAGCGAACCGTTGTGCTTTTCCCTGACCCTGAAGGTCCGATAATGACAAGTTTCTCACCTTCTTGGACAGTAAGGTTCACATCTTTCAAAACATGATGTTCGCCAAAATATTTATTGATGTTTTCCAGTTTAATCATAAAAGCATCACCTCTCGACAGATTATAAAACGATGAAAATAAACGGGCAAATATTTCATTACATTTTAATGTCATATTTTATAACATCATTTCTCGAAAAAACTGTTTTAAAAACAAAGCAACCGTTTTCAAATAGAGACAAAAAAATTCCCTCACCATTTAAATGATGAGGGAATTTTTTTAGTAAGCACGCAAATATTGACTGACTTCCCAGTCGGTAACTTGGCTTATGTAGGTCGCAACTTCGATTTCTTTCGCTTCGATAAAGCTACGACTGATATGCTCTCCTAAGGAATCTAGAATAAGCGGATCTTTTTTCAACTCCTCAACAGCATCTCCTAAATTCTTAGGTAAATCATAAATACCGTTATCGTGACGGTCTTGCGCATCCATCACATAGATATTGCGATCGATCGGTGCTGGAACATCTAAGTCATTGATAATCCCATCCAGTCCGGCAGCTATCAGAGTAGCCAGTGCCAAGTAAGGGTTTGTGGACGGGTCCACACTACGCAACTCAACTCGTGTGGATAGGCCACGGGAAGCAGGGATACGAATCAATGGTGACCGGTTTTGTGTACTCCAAGCAATATAGACAGGTGCTTCAAAGCCCGGTACCAAACGTTTATAGGAATTAATTATAGGATTGCAGATAGCAGTATACGCTTTCGCGTGATGCAATAAACCTGCGATAAATTTATAAGCTGTTTCACTCAAGCCGCTTTCACTTTCAGGGTCAAAGAATGCATTTCCTTCTGGAGTGAAGAGAGACATGTTACAGTGCATTCCTGATCCATTAATGCCATAAACAGGTTTTGGCATAAATGTCGCATGCAGACCATGTTTGCGTGCTACCGTTTTAACAATAAGTTTAAAAGTTTGAATGTTATCACACGCTTCAATAGCATTTGAATATTTCCAATCAATTTCATGTTGTCCCGGCGCTACTTCATGGTGGCTCGCTTCAATCTCAAAACCAAGGGCTTCTAATTCCAAAACGATTTCACGGCGACAGTTTTCGCCTAAATCCGTTGGAGCAAGGTCAAAGTAGCCACCCTCGTCATTCAAATCGAATGTTGGTTTACCAAATTCATCCATTTTGAATAAAAAGAACTCTGGTTCTGGCCCTAGATTAAATTCTGTAAAGCCCAATTTTTCCATTTTACTTAAAACACGTTTCAAATTACTGCGAGGATCTCCCGCAAACGGTGTACCATCGGGTTTATATACATCACAAATTAAGCGTGCAATTTTTCCTTGCTCAGCATCCCACGGGAAAATAAGCCAAGTATCCAAATCAGGGTATAAGTACATGTCGCTTTCTTCAATACGCACAAAACCTTCTATCGATGAACCATCAAACATCATTTTGTTATCCAATACTTTACTTAATTGGCTAATAGGAACTTCCACATTTTTGATTGTTCCTAAAATATCAGTAAACATTAAACGTAAGTAGCGAACATCTTCTTCCTTGGCTATTCTGACGATATCTTCACGCATAAATTTTGGCATACATATTCCCTCTTTTTATTTACAGATTTTTGTTCCAATTATTCAAATCATTCGGGTTAAAACTACTTGTATTCAGTAACTCTTTATATAGAATACGTCGCACATCATCATCAGTAAGATGTTGCTCGCGCTTCTCTTGTGGTTTTTTCGTTTTCTGGTTTTTTTCTTCATATATTCGGCGGATGGCTGTCATATTCAATCCTTCTGCCAAATAATCCTTTATTTCCAAGAGACGATCTACATTGTTTAATGAATACATTCTACGATTCGTTTCTGTTCTTTGGGGTTCGACCAATCGTTGTTCTTCATAATACCGAATTTGGCGAGCCGTCAAATCGGTCAACTTCATGACGGTGCCAATTGTAAAAACCGCCATGGAACGACGCAACTCTTTTTCTTTCATTTCACCACGCCTTTGCTTGAAAATAATCATAGTTAGTTGCCCGAATATCGATTAATTGATTGAACACGATAAAGAATAAAACATTCTTGTTCAGGCGTCAAAATTTTTCTCACATTCTATGTTATGTTTTCTAACATACTCCTAAAAATTAAATATTACAAGTGTTTTTTAAATGTTCTTGAAATTAACATTTAAAGAGCTAGTTGTAGTATAATCATTAAGCAAATTACTACGTTTAACGAAGGAGCTTTTGATTGGATTCAGAAAATAAACATTATGGACTTGGAACTGCTATTTCGATGATAGTTGGCATTCTCGTTGGGTCAGGGATCTTTTTCAAAGCCGATGATATCCTTGGGTTCACAGGTGGTAACGTTGGTTTAAGTGTTTTGGTATTTGGAATTGGCGCGTTTTGTGTAATTTTTGGAAACATCACCTTATCGCAACTTGCTGCCCGAACAGACCGCAGGGGTGGGGTTCTCGCTTACTTTGAAGAATTTATTTCCGATAAAGCTGCGGCTGGTTTTGGGTGGTTTCAAATATTTGCCTACTATCCTTCCATTTCGGTTGTCGTCAGTTGGGTGGCTGGTATCTATACGACTATGCTGTTTGGTCTGCCAAATAATTTAGAATTGCAAACTCTGATTGCTCTTGGCTATCTCATTTTCTTTTTCGCCTTAAATTATTTTTCCCTAAAAATGGGTGGTCGTTTCCAAAATATTTCAACCATCATGAAATTAATTCCCTTGATTGGAATTGGTCTTGTCGGTGTTTTTTGGAAAGCCCCTGTTCCAGTCACAAGCGAAACCTTGATTGTTCCGCTTGATCAAGTCGGATGGGGTTGGTTAGCCGCTTTACCAGCAACAGCCTTTTCTTTCGACGGTTGGGTCGTGGCTACAAGCATCACGCATGAGGTCAAAGACGCCAAGCGTAACATGCCCATTGCTTTAACTGTCGGACCCTTGATTGTATTAGGTGTTTATCTAGCTTATTTCCTTGGCATGGTTGCCATTGTTGGGCCCGAATACATCCTCCAACATAGAGATAATACAATTTATGAAATAGGGCAAATCTTATTCGGTGAACAAGGTGGCACGCTCATTCTTTCCTTTATTTTGATTGCTGTTTTGGGAGTCGTCAACGGTCTAGTGCTAGGCGTTTTACGTATGCCCCAGTCCATGGCCACAAAAGGAATGCTGCCAAAGAGTGATAAAATTAAAGTAATCAATGACAAAACACAACTTTCGCCTTCAGCAGCAGTTTTATCCATCTCTATTTCAGTTGGTTGGATGGTTATCCATTATTTGACTCAAAAACTTGGCGTATTATCTGGAGGAGACGTAAGTGAAATTGCGATTGTCTTCAGCTATATCACCTACATCTGGCTCTATATGAAAGTATTCCAATTGAGCAAAAATAAGATCATTCCGCTTTTAGGAATTTTGGGTTCAATAATTATTGTGACGGGTGGGGTTGTTTCAAATCCAACTTTCGTTCCACTGTTTCTGATTGCTTGTTCAATCATTTTTTATAGTGGTTATACTTATATGAAAAAAGCTTAGACAGCGCTTCTGCGCTGTTTTTTCTTTGCTGTGGTGCTATACTCTAGAAAAGACTTAAAGGAGGTTCACTATGTGCTTGATTACCTTCCGCTATGGGCAACATAAGCGTTACAAATTGATTCTTGCAGCCAATCGCGATGAATCCTATAATCGGCCAACAGTAGGCGCTGACTATTGGCCAGAGTATCCAAGCTTACTAGCGGGTAAAGATCTCGAAGCAAATGGTACTTGGTTTGGTATTACCAAACAAGGAAAAGTTGCAGCTATTACAAACTGCCATGGTGAAGAATTTACTGAACCGGAAAAAAACAAGCAGTCACGTGGTCAAATCTTGATTGATTATTTATCCAAGAATCAAGACCCGGTTAAATTTATTAAGCAATTAATAGCCACTAAAGATGATTACCAACCTTTCAATGTGTTACTGGGTTCTGTTGATATACTTTATCACTATAACTCCAAGGATAACCATTACACTAAACTTGATGCTGGAACCCATAGTCTGAGTAACGCAACCCTCAATACACCCTGGCCTAAAGTTAATAATACGCGGCAACAACTTGATATTATTATCCAAACTGATCATGACTATATTCAAGATTTGTTTACGATGATGATGGACCAAACCCCTGCTCCCGATAGTGAACTTCCCGAGGCTCCGTTACCGCTGGAAATCCGACGAAAAGCTTCCGCTAATTTTATCAAAACTGAACACTTCGGAACCAAATCCACTACCCTTTTGCTGGTCGACTGGCACAATAATGTTACCTATATAGAAAGAAATTACCTTTCAGAGGGGAACCATGAAGACCGCATCTTTAACTTTCAAATCACTAAAAAAAGCAACTAGCAGGCAAATTTTGCCACTAGTTGCTTTTAAAATTATTAATTTTTAAATGAATGTAAAGGTGCAGGAATTTGTCCACCCCGTGCAATCAGGTCCTCGGAAGAAAATTCGCTGACTGCCAAAATGGGGGCACGCCCCAATAGGCCACCAAATTCAACTTCATCGCCTACATCCATCCCCGGTACAGGAATAATCCGAACAGCTGTTGTTTTATGGTTCATGATTCCAATAGCCGCCTCATCCGCAATCAAAGCTGAAAGCGTGGCTGCGCTTGTTTTACCGGGGACCGCAACCATATCCAAGCCTACTGAACAAATAGCTGTCATTGCCTCCAATTTATCAATGGTAATCGATCCCACTTCCACCGCCTCGATCATGCCGATATCTTCGGAAACAGGGATAAAAGAGCCGGATAAACCACCGACATGGCCACATGCCATTAACCCGCCTTTTTTGACTGCATCATTTAATACTGCCAAAGCAGCTGTCGTTCCATGGGTACCGACGCGTTCTAATCCCATTTCTTCAAGAATTCGCGCAACAGAATCCCCGATAGCTGGCGTCGGTGCCAAAGATAAATCAACAATTCCAAACGGTACTTCTAGTCGTTCTGCTGCCAAAGTCCCAACCAACTGGCCCATACGGGTGATTTTGAAGGCAGCGATTTTTATTGTTTCTGCGACTATATCAAACGGTTGGCCTTTTACCTTTTCCAAAGCTCTTTTTACTACGCCCGGGCCACTTACGCCCACATGGATAACCACATCCGCTTCACCTACACCATGGAATGCTCCTGCCATAAAGGGATTATCATCAACAGCATTGGCAAATACCACTAATTTTGCAGCCCCAAGGCCACCGGTAGTAGCCGTTAATTCTGCCGTCTCTTTTACGACTCTTCCCATTTGGGCCACAGCGTCCATATTTATACCGGCTTTAGTGGATCCAATATTTACTGAAGAACAAACGATATCCGTTTGAGCCAAAGCTTGGGGAATCGATTCGATTAAAATACGGTCCCCTTTCGTGTAACCTTTTTCCACTAAAGCGCTAAAGCCGCCAATAAAATCAACACCAACTTTTTTTGCCGCAGCGTCAAGCGTTTTAGCAAAAGCAACATAGTCTTTATCATCCGAAGCACCTGCTACTAAAGAAATTGGCGTTACTGAGATTCGTTTATTAACTATTGGAACACCCAGCTCTTGCTCGATATCAGTTGCAACTGCAACCAAATTTTCCGCGTAATGCGTTATTTTGTTATAAATTTTTTCTCGTGCTCTCTCACCATCAGAATCGGCACAGTCGAGTAACGATATACCCATAGTGATAGTCCGAATATCAAGCTTATCTTCTGCAATCATTTGAATTGTTTCCAGGATATTTTCTTGTCGATTCATTTTATCAACCACCTTATAACGTATGCATTGCATTAAAAATTGCTTCTGACTGAATGCGAATGACTAATTGTTGTTTTTCTTCGATTTCTTCCATTTGATTTTGAACTTCCGCAATACTGTATGGAGATGCAGAAAAATCAACTAATAATATCATCGTAAAATACTCTTCCATCAAAGTTTGGGAAATATCAAGAATGTTTACATCTACTTCCGCCAGTTTTGTACTCACAGATGCAACGATACCCTTGTGATCTTTTCCAGTAACAGTTATAATTGCCTTCATCATTTATCCTCATTTCTGAAATCATTTTTCATAGTGTACCACATCATGAAACTATTGTAAGAGGCCAAGCTGCTGCTTAACTTTTAAAATTCTCAATACAGATTCGTCTAGGCGTTTTTCAGATATGCGTCCTTCTTCAACAGCGGAAAGAACGGCTGACATTTGCACGATGAAGTCAGAGCTAATTAAGACATCATTACCAGCCAAAACAGCCAGGATGGCAGCTTCTTCCGGAGTCGCAAAAGCCTGTAATCCTTCCATTACCAAATCGTCGGTTATGATGATACCATCAAATCCCATATTCTCCCGAAGAATATGAACGACTTCAGGAGAAAGCGTAGCTGGCCAGTCAGGATCAATTTCTGTTATAACATTATGTGAGACAAGCACACCTTCAGTTCCCGCATCAATCCCAATTTGGAATGGGAGTAAGTCGCGTTGCCGCAATTCATCTAAAGAACGATTATCATACGCGACACCTGTATGAGTATCAATATTACTGCCATATCCCGGGAAGTGTTTGAGGACAGTTCCCATATTTTCATTGTTGTATACCGAAACAAAGGTCTCAGTGAATTTATTAACTTCATCTAAAACAGTGGAAAAAGCCCGGTGATAAATAAAATCTTCTGGGCTATTCGGGATATCCACTACAGGTGCCAAGTTTAGATTGAACTGTAACCTTTTCAATAATAAAGCTTGTTCAAGAGCAAAAGATTCAATCCCTTCCCAGCCACTTTCCCCAAACACTTGCTGAGGAGATAAAAAAGGACTGGACCGGTATTGCGGATAAGAGCTAATCCGAGTAACATCCCCACCTTCTTCATCAACGGCCATAAATAAATCGATATCTGCACCCTCCTGAATCGCCTTAATTTCGTTTATAACAGCTTCAGGAGTTTTCTCGCTAAAATCCTTACCGAACCAAATAAAACCTCCTAAATGATAATTTATAGCGTATTCAATAGCCTCAACGTCAGGATAACGGGCTAAGAAAAGTTGGCCTACTTTCTCTTCCAGTGACATAGATTCCAAGATTTCTACTTCTCTGCTAACCAATAAGCCACTCTCTTTAGAATCAGATGATGAGTGAGCTAATGACGAAGTTTCTGATTTTGTTGATTCTTCTACATCTTCTTCAGTTGTCCCACCATCACAGCCGCTCAATAGCATAGTGCACGTTCCCAATAAAAAAAGGTTTCTTTTTATCATCAGTGTACTCTCCTTTTTCACTCTAATTATAAATGAATATATTTTCAAATAAAGAAAAAAACAAAAAAAGACCAAAATGAAAAGTTCATTTTGGTCTTTTTTTAAGATACCGGCGGCCGGGGTCGAACCGGCACGCCCTCGCGGGCACTGGATTTTGAGTCCAGCGCGTCTGCCTATTCCGCCACGCCGGCATGCTATTATTTGCAAAGTTTTCATCCCTGAAGGGAAAGGCGGTAACCGGATTTGAACCGGTGATGAAGGTTTTGCAGACCTGTGCCTTACCACTTGGCTATACCGCCATAATCAAAAACTGGGCTAGCTGGATTCGAACCAACGATGACGGAGTCAAAGTCCGTTGCCTTACCGCTTGGCTATAGCCCAAAAATGGGGCGACTGATGGGAATTGAACCCACGAATGCCGGATCCACAAACCGGTGCGTTAACCACTTCGCCACAATCGCCATAATCCAAACAGGGGTAGTAGGAATTGAACCCACACTGACGGTTTTGGAGACCGTAGTTCTACCTTTAAACTATACCCCTATGGATAAAATGTAATGGAGGGGGGCAGATTCGAACTGCCGAACCCGAAGGAGCGGATTTACAGTCCGCCGCGTTTAGCCACTTCGCTACCCCTCCATGGTGGCTTGGGACGGAATCGAACCGCCGACACCTTGAGCTT
>NZ_JBQPRC010000013.1:0-43287 GCF_052266745.1 Jeotgalibaca sp. A127 | reverse complement strand
GATGTTCCGTTCGTGACAACTTCTTAATATTATCACCTGCGCAACTCTTTGTCAACACTTTTTTAAAATTTCTTTTTTCGTGTTTTCCATGAAGTGCTCGCGGCAACTTTTATATAATAGCATCTGCAAAGAGCACGGTCAAGTGTTTTTTTATATTATTTAAAAAAACGCCAACGGTTCATCAAGATCCGCTAGCGTTCTACTATATTAAGCCAAACTAATTGTTTTCCATTTGCCGGAGCGGAAACGTAAACGAATAAGTATCCAGCGCACAAACTGGTCTACTGCTATCGCTAGCCAAGCACCTATCAAACCAAAACCAAATACCTGAATAAAGATATTTGCCAAGATAACCCGTATTCCCAAAACCCCAATAAATGTTGAAACCAGTGGGAAACGTGTATCTCCTGCCCCACGCAAGGAACCAGCTACAATTAACTGATTCGCCTGGAAAGGTTGAATCACAGCCGCAACTCGCAAAGCCGATGAGGCATTTTCGATAATAGCCGGATCATTCGAATAAAGACCGACTAGAATTTCCGCAAAGAGGAACATCACCATTCCCACCACTATCCCGCTGGCACTTCCCATCATGGAACTGTTATGGGCATACTTTTCTGCGTCATCCGATTTCTTGGCACCGAGCGCTTTTCCGACCAATGCCGACGCAGAGATACCGAATGCCTGCCCAATTACAAACGACAGTGAAAGAATACTCATTCCAATCTGATGCGCTGCAAAGACCACTGTGCCTAGACTTGAGACAACCTGCACAAATAAAATTATACCCGTTCGCATCACTAATTGTTCAATCGCTGACGGCAAACCAATCGTAATCAAATTTTTCAATGTACGTTTGGAAAAGTTAAATTTATTCTTGAACGAGAAACGTAAATCACTTTTTCCTGACATCAAGTAACGAACCATAAAGATGCTGGCCGTGAAATTCGCCAAGGCCGTTGAAATAGCCGCACCGGCAATCCGCAGTTCCGGAAAGCCCAAAAGTCCATAAATCAAAATGGCATTCCCGATTACGTTCATAAAGTTAACCCGGATATTGATGTTCATCGGTACTTTCGTTTCACCAATCCCACGCAAGGACCCTGTCACCCCAAAGTTAAAGGATTGGAATAAGTAACTGACACAAATAATCCGGAAATAGCTGATACCGATATCAATTGTTGCCTGCTCCGCTCCCATAAAGGCCATAATTTCACGGGCATAAATAAAAGCTAAAATTGCAAGTGGCAAGGCCAATGTCATGCTGATTATTAGGACATGCTTTGTGACATTTTCCATCTGATCCTTCTTACCAGCTCCAAAATACCGTGCGATAATCGCCGTTCCCCCGACGTTTAACGCCTGAACAACCGAAAGTCCCAGAAACAGCGGTTGATTTACAACCCCAACCGAGGCTACTGCCGCAGCCGCATAACCTGTGTCCGCAATATTCCCCAACATCATCATGTCAATCATCCCAAAAACCGAACCTAGCACCAATTCAATCAGCACGGGCCACGCGATATTCATAATATCTTTATTAATGGCACTCTTAAAAGCAATCCTGTTCCTTATTCCCTCCGACATTGAACTATACACATTCTTTCTGATTTGATTTTTAACTTCACTTTCTATTGTACTATATTTACGAAATTTATCAAAAAAAGGAAGAGCGGCTTCCGCTCTTCCTTTTTTTATAATTTACTGTCATCCACTGCAGAAAGTTCTGCATCGATGGCATGAATGACATCCGTCAACGAACCTTCCTCAAACGGTGATTTCAAATGCGCCAATTTAACAAGCTCGAGGAAGCTACTTGTTCCGCCCACTTCACAGATTGCCAAGTAATCATCCCAAGCATTCTCATCCTTGTCGATAATTGCACGCTTCCAGAATTGGAATGCCAATACTTGCGCCAACGTATAATCTATATAGTAGAAAGGCGTATCGAAAATGTGTCCTTGGCGGAACCACAACGTCCCTTGATCCAAGAATGGATTTTCGGAATAATCTTTATGCGGATTATACATTTTCTCCAATTTTCGCCACGTTGCTTTCCGTTCTGACGGTGTCATTTCCGGATTTTCATAAATTTCATGTTGGAAGTGATCAACCAAGACACCGTAAGGAAGAAATTGCAAGGCTCCGCCCAAATGACTGTATTTGTATTTTTCAGTTTCTTCTTTAAAGAATAGCTCCATCCATGGATAAGTGAAAAACTCCATACTCATGGAGTGGATTTCAGCACTTTCGCTGGTCGGGAATACCAACTCCGGTTGTTTGATCCAACGGGATTGGAATACCTGGAATGCATGACCCGCTTCGTGTGTCAGCACATCGATGTCGCCACTTGTTCCATTGAAGTTTGCGAAAATGAAGGGTGAATCGTAGCCGGGAATGAACGTACAGTACCCACCGCTTTGTTTACCGTCTTTCGTTTCCAAATCCAAAAGATCACGGTCGTACATATAGTCAATGAACGTACCCGTTTCCTTGGAAAGTTCATGGTACATCTTTTGACCCATTTCCATGATATAAGCGGCGTCGCCTTTTGGTGTGGCGTTGCCGTTCAGGAACTCAAGGTTTAAATCATAGTAATTCATGCGGTCCACACCGATACGTTTCGCTTGGCGTTCATAAAGTTTTTGCGCCACCGGAACGACATCGTTCAACACGTTTTCACGGTACGTTTGGACCATTTCGCGGTTGTAGTCATAACGCTCCATGCGGATGTAGCCCAGTTCGACGAAATCTTTGAAGCCAAGTTTTTTCGCGATTTTGTCGCGTAATTTCACCAGTTGGTCGTAAATGTCATCGAATTTTTCTTCGTTTTCCTGGAAAAATTTGAAATATGCTTCTGATGCCGCTTTACGAATGTGGCGGTCAGTTGATTGTTGGTAAGGTCCCAATCCGGAAAGGTTCAGGATTTTACCATCAAATTCGATTTGTGCGCTTGCGACTAATTTGTCATAGGCACTCGCCAATTCATTTTCTTTTTGTAAGAGTTCTATTACTTCTGGACTGAATGCTTTTAGTTTGTATTCAGCCATCTTGAAGTATTGCTTTGGAAGAACTTGTTCCAATTCTTCTCGGTATGGAGTATCAAGGATTGCTTGATAGTATTGGGTGTTAATTTCCGAATACAAAGGAATATACTCATCCCAATATTCTTGTTCCCCTTGGTAAAATGCATCTTTTGTGTTGATGGAATGGCGGATATAGGCCAATTGACCAAACTTATCCGCTTCATTCAACAGATTCGTCATAGTCATGACTGCTGCCACCGCTTCATCTGCATCGGGTGCTTCTTTTAATTTTTCAATCGCTGCTGTTGCTTCAGCTTTATAAACCTCATAATCAGGACGTTCATATTTGTACTCAGAAAATTTCAAATTCAAATAAAGTCACCTACTTTTCTTTAGTTAGGATAATTATACCACTGTGAGGTAAAAATAAACCTCGAAACTTAAATGAATTCGTGGTTTTTGAAGTTTGGAATGGCGATAAAGTGACTCACTGGGATGGAAGTCACTTTAAAATCGTTTAAAGTGATTTACTCGGTAGTTTTACCTGACTAAGTCACTTTGTTTAAATTTAAAATGACTTAGTCACCAAAAACAGCGACTAAGTCATTTTAAAGGGATTATTATTTACGGAGACTAGGGGATTTGAACCCCTGCACGCCTTCCGACGCCTAACGCATTTCGAGTGCGTCCTCTTCAGCCTCTTGAGTAAGTCTCCACTGCATATCATATCACGATTTTTGCAAAAAATTAATAGAAAAAATCACAAAACTTTCCTCAATAAAGCTGAAACTTCCACTCTTCACCATGATAGTAAAATTCACTTAAACTGTCATCTTCGAAAACTTCCAGCATTGCTGCAAAATCCGGGGCGAGTGAATGACTCATGATTTCCTGGCGTTCGATCCAAAAAACTTCGCCTTCATCGGAACTTTGCAACTCTCCTTCGAAAACCGATGCTTTGAAAAATAAAACCACGTAGCGGGCATCTTTGCTATCCTGGAATTGCTTGATGCCGCACAATACCGGATCAAAAATCGTCAACCCTGTTTCTTCTTTGACCTCGCGAATCACCGAGGCAACGAACGATTCGTTCTTCTCGACTTTCCCTCCTGGGAATGTCAGTCCAGGCCAGTCCACTTTCTTCCGGTCCTGCACCAAGAGCCGCCCTCGTCCATCCTGAATCATACACATATTGGTAAACACTGCTGCTTCGCTTTTTGACATTGTCCCACTCCTACTGTCATTCGTCTTTTCTGATATAATCACTGTAACCATTAAAGGAGGCCATGACAACCATGATTCCTAAAAACCAGCTCTTCGAAGAGGCGTTCCAAATGTTTCTGACGGCAGCGCCAGTGTCACTGAAGTCCGTTCCTTTTTTCCGCAAACTGAAAAACGAGCGGAAGCTGAAACAGTATGCCACTAAACTACAATCGGATCTGAATTCAACTGATGACCGGGAAGAGATAAAAATGATTGTAACAACTTTTCTTTTGAAATTAGATGAAGAGAAACTTCTATTCGAGCGCCCTTTCCTGAAATATTTCCTGGAAAAGGGCTATTTGGACGTTGCTGAACAATTTATGAATCAAGCCGCCGAAATGGATGGCAAACTGAAAACCTGGGAAGTTTATCAAGCCATGCGTAATGTCTGGATTATGAATAGTTTGCAGTTATATTGGGATTTGCCACTCGAACTGACCTCACCTGTTTATGCCTATAGCATGCTCTACCCTTATACGGACAACTATCTAGATAATCCGGATATTTCCCTGGAGGAGAAAAAGGAATTCAATGAACATATCAGCCGTGCTTTAAGGGGCGAACCAACCTATCCCGATCGCCTTACAGAATTGTTCGCCATGATTGAAGGTCATTTCCCACGGGAACAGTTTCCGGAAGTGTTCGAAAGTATTGCGTTTATCCATGAGGCTCAAATTGCCAGCCTTCACCAACATGGTACGCTTAAAAAAGAGGAAATCCTTCGTCTCAGTTTCATGAAAGGTGGCGCATCGGTATTGGCTGATGCTTTCTTGGTCAAAGGAACCCTCACGAAAGAGGAAATGCGCTTTGCTTTTGAGTATGGGGCATTCCTGCAACTGCTTGATGATCTACAGGACATAGATGAAGACAAAAAAGACGGCCACTTCACTCTCTTCAGTGCCAAAGAAGGCTTACTGGATGAGGAAGTCCGTCAATTGCTCAAATTTATTTATGCCACCAATGCCCCTCTTGAACGCAACCAAATGAAGGACGTGATTCGGACATGTACAATCATGATGGTGATGGAGGCTGTCAGTCGCAGTCCGGAGCGCATTTCACGCACTCTGTATAAAAAGCTTGAAGCCGCTTCTCCTGTACGGTTATCTTTTTACAAGGAAATGATGGGTTTCTTTGAGACCATCACTACTAACACGGACCTTGATGCTGCTATTGAAACGTTTAGATAATTTCCCATTTGAACGAAACAGAATCCTGGACGTTGATATCTTCGGGTTCGATTTCGGGTGCAGCGACTTCCATCATGATGCGGCTGTCGCGTTTGTAGGAAGTTTCAGAATGGAAATATATATCATGCCAGCTATAGTCGATTTGTATTAATTCTCCCAGTTTCGCGCCGGCTGCACGTGCCAATATTTCAGCTTTGTGGTGCGCATTTTCGGTCGCATTAATCAGGAGTTGTTCGCTAACCGCACTTGAGTCTTTGACGGTGAACTGGATAGTGATTTCCGGGAACACTTCCGATTTAGCCACCGCGGACAAAACTTTGGAAAGTTGATCGGAATCATAGTCGAATTCAAGCTTCAAACTATGTTGGCAGCTATACCCAGCGAAGCGCCGTTTGTAGTCCTCGTTTTTATCGCGGTAATTTTCATAGTAAGTGTCAATGTTGAAGCGGGTGGTTTTTAGGTCTTTTTTCCCAAAACCTACCGAAATGACGGCTTCGTTCAATTTAGAAATGGCGGTGGTCGCTAACTGCATCGTTTTTTCGTATTCGTAATCGATGGTTTCGAGATTCATGGTGATGACGATGAGGTCGGGTTTGACGCTGGCTTTGCCGACGCCGGTTATGGTGATGTTGCGGTTCATATAATACCTCCGTTCAGGTTTAGTTTGATATAATGATTACATTGAGCAGCAGAAAGGATGAATGGCATGGGATTATTGGTTGATGGACAGTGGCACGATAAGTGGTACGATACAAAGAGCACAGGTGGTCGGTTTGTGCGGAAAGATTCGCAATTCCGCAGCTGGATTACACCGGATGGGAGCGCGGGTCCAACGGGTGAAGCGGGCTTCAAAGCGGAAGCGGGACGTTATCATTTGTATATTTCCTTGGCTTGTCCATGGGCAAGTCGGGTAATGATTTTGCGCAGCATCAAGGGTTTGAAAGATATGATTTCGGTGTCGATTGTGAACCCGTTGATGGTTGAAAATGGCTGGACGTTTGAGCCAGACGAAGGCGTGATTGCGGATCCGGTGTTGAATGCGGACTACTTGCACCAAGTATATACACATGTGGATCCACATTATTCTGGTCGCGTAACGGTACCTGTATTATACGACAAACAGACCAATAAAATCGTCAATAATGAGTCTTCAGAAATTATGCGGATGCTGAACTCGGCATTTAACCACTTGGGTGCAATCGCGGGTGATTATTCACCGGAAGAATTGTTGCCCGAAATTGATGCTATCAATGCTAAAGTTTACGATAATGTAAATAATGGTGTTTACAAAGCCGGTTTTGCGACGAAGCAGGAAGTTTATGAAGAAGAAGTGCAAAACGTCTTCCGGACTCTGGATGAGCTGGAAGAACTTTTAGAAAGCCAGTCTTATTTGGTCGGCGACAAAATTACGGAGGCGGACTGGCGCTTGTTCACAACGTTGATTCGTTTTGACAGTGTGTATTATGGCCACTTCAAATGTAACATCCGCAATTTGACTGACTACCCAAACTTGTGGCGCTATACAAAAGAGTTGTATAATTACCCAGGTGTAGCGGAGACAGTGGACTTCAAACATATTAAAGAACACTACTATCGCAGTCATAAAACAATTAATCCAAACGGGGTTGTACCGTTTGGACCTGAGTTGGATTTGAGCCTATAGTGACAAAGAGCTCCGGAAAAATTCCGGAGCTCTTTTTGTATGTTGATTATTCGTCATCTTCTTCGTCTTCAAAAGCCGGATCATCTTCGTGGGCTTCTTTGCCAACAAAAGCTTGAAGCATCCAGATGGTTTTATCGATTGTGGCTTTGTAGCCGATAAGCGCATCTTCCAAAACATCTTCGCCCGCCTCATTAGCCATAGCAATGGTGCGCGTTGTGAGGTCTCTGGTGGCACGGTAGTCGTCAACCAGGTTCTCGACCATGCGTTCAGCGGAGAGGTATTTGTCTGCCCCATCTTCTTTCAGCAAGGTATATTTCAGGAATTGCTCGGTTGTGGAAATTGGCTTCTGACCATTGGAAAGAAGAACTTCAGCTAGTCGATCGAACCATTCTTCATTTTCATCATAAAGCTCTTCGAATTTTTCATGCAGCGCGAAGAATTGCGGGCCTTTTACGTACCAGTGATATTGGTGCAATTTTACATGTAACGTGTGGATATTGGCGAGAATATGATTTGTCATCGCCCCTGGGGTAGGGTTGTGATGATGGTCGTGTTCTTCTTGCTTCAATTCTTCCTCGTATTTTTCTTGCGGCGTTTTATTTGTTGTCACTGTCTACTCCTCCTCTTTTTGTAACTGCTTACATCCTTATTATACGCTATTTTTGGTATCTGGGGTGATTACTCACATTGATTTCCAGCTTTGAGTAATCGTTATTTGGAAAAAGTGATTACCCAAAGGAGAAAGTGGCCTTTGAGTAATCACTTTAGCCCTGAAACTGATTACTCAAAAACCTCTTTACCTCTGAGTAATCACCCCCTACCAATCCTCAATCCGAATAAACTTTATCCGCCTCTTCCAACATGTTATATACTGCTTCATAAGTACCACACACATCACCCGGAACTGCGTAGTCGCTAGTCACTTCGCGCAACTGCGCAAATTCCGTATCTAAATCCGGTTTCTCATCGCCTGCATCTTGAACTTTTTCTTGAAGCCGCGAGTAGAGCTCCCGCACATCGAACGCTTCCGGATGGTTCTTACCATGAGCACGCGTAATCGCGGTCGTAAACAAATCCAATTTTTCATGATTATCATTAATATATTCGTTAATTTTTGCCACAGACGTTTCCCCCTAAATTTAAACTGCTTTCACTTTTGACTTAATGACTGGATACCCCAAGTCTTCGATCGCTTTTTCGATTTCTTCTATTTTCACTACTTCTTCATTAAAATCCGTTTTTACCTTGCTGGAATTAAACAACACCTTCACCGAACTTTGTTCGATACCATCCAGGCCCTTTACTGCACTTTCGATTTTTTGCATACATGATGGACAAGCCAGACTTTCTAGCTGAATCGTTGCTTTATACATAATTTTATCGCTCCCTTTTCTTTTGTTACTCCTATTGTAAGCCCAAACCCGTTATAAAAAATTGACCACCGTCAAGTTCTAGTGACTTAAGTCATATTTCAACAAACGCATACCATTCAAGATTACTACCAAAATACTTCCTTCATGCACCAACATCCCAATCGACATATTCATCCACTCACTGAACAACAAACTTGCCAACAAAACGGCAACCACACCAACCGCAATCCCAATGTTCTGTTTCATATTCGAAGCTGTCACTTTCGTCAACCCCAAGGCGTGGGGCAAGCGGCTGAAATCAGAATTCATCAACACCACATCGGATGTCTCAATCGCCACATCCGTCCCGCTTCCCATCGCTATCCCAATATCAGCAAGCGCCAACGATGGACTATCATTCACACCATCCCCAACGAACGCGACAATCTGACCCGCTGCTTGTAATTCCGAGATGTATGCCGCTTTATCTTCCGGTAACATATGTCCGTGCGCCTCGGTCAATTCAAGTTCCTGGGCAACCAAATCAACCGTCCCCTGGTTATCCCCAGATAGCACCACCAAATTTTTAACACCCAGTTTTTTCAACTTTTGTAAATCAGCTTTAACGCCTGGCCGTACCTGGTCGCGAATTCCCATCAACACCTTCAACTCTCCATCCACTGCCGTCATAACCAAGGAGTTGCCATTTTTTTCAAAAAGGTGGACATCTTCTTTTGCCTTCGCATCAAACAGAACGCTTTCTTTTTCCATCAATGCGACGTTCCCGACCGCAACCCGGTGACCTGCCACAGTCGCGACAATCCCACCACCTTTTACGACATTCGTATCCTCAACCGGCAACGTTTTAACTACACCAAGTTCATTCAACACCGCTTTGGCCAGCGGATGATCCGATTCTTTCTCGATACTTGCCAAGTAACTTAACGCAATATCCACGTTTTCACCATAGAACGCTTTTTCCGCCACTTCCGGATTACCGACCGTCAGCGTACCCGTCTTATCAAAAACGATTGCATCCACTCTACTGAAGTCTCCAATTACTTCGCTCCCTTTTAAAAGAACCCCATGGCGGGCACCATTCCCGATACCAGCAACGTTAGAGACCGGTACCCCAATAACCAAGGCACCCGGGCAACCCAACACGAGAATCGTAATGGCCAGTTCCACATTTCGTGTCAAAAACCACACTACAAATGCGATGACCAAAACAGCCGGTGTGTAATACTTAGAAAAACGGTCAATGAAACGTTCCGCTTCTGATTTGGAATCTTGGGCTTCTTCCACTAATTCGATGATTTTCCCGAATGTCGTGTCTTCCCCGACTTTGTCCGCCCGGATTTGAATGGTCCCATTTTCCAGGATGGTTCCTGCGAACACGCCGGATCCTTCCATTTTAGTAACCGGCACCGACTCACCCGTAATACTTGCTTCATTGATATGCCCTTCGCCCGACAATACAGTTCCGTCAACGGGTACTTTTGCGCCTGTTTTTACAAGCAGAATGTCCCCTTCGTCAACATCATCTACTTCAACTTCCTCAAACTCACCATCATCCATTAACAACAACGCACTTTCCGGAGCCATTTCCGTTAGTTCCTTGATTGCGGAACGCGTTTGATTCAAGGTGCGTTGTTCCAAATAACCACCGAACAAAAACAGGAACGTCACAATTGCGGATTCTTCGTAGTTTTGAATCAAGAACGCTCCAATAACGGCAATCGTAACGAGTACATCGATACTCACGACTTTCACTTTTAACGCTTGATAAGCTTGAATCGCAATCGGTGCGACTCCCAGGATGGATGCAATAATGAAGGAAGTGTTGAACACCAGGGTATTATGTAAAATAAAATGTCCGAACACCCCTACGAGGATCAAGATTCCACTCATTATGGTGATTTGATTTTTACTACTCAGTATTTTTTTTTGCATGATTTATTCCTCCGTCTCATTTTTTAAGGTTGAACCGACTACAGCGTAACCAAGGTCTGCGATGGCTTGTTCAACTTCTTCAATCACAACAAGTTTTTCATTGAAAACAGTCATGATTTTACGGGAATTGAATAAACCTTTGACACTATCTGCGTTGACACCCTCTATGCTGCTAAATGCATCGGTTATTTTTTGCAGGCAAGAAGGACACGTCATTTTTTCCAAGGTTATAATTGCTTTCATCATGATTTCTCACTCCATTTCCTGTTCCTCTTTACACTTATAAGTATAGGCTGGTGCGGAATGTTAAACCTTGACCACCGTCAAGTTTGGATAATAAAAAAACTCCAGCTAGAAGCACTGAAGTTTTGTTTATTATAATTTTGAAAAGGGAATGATTGATTGGGCTTCATCTGGATGGTCACGCAATTGTTTTTCCATCCAAATAATATCGAACCACTCTTTAAATTTATGGCCGGCTTTTTTGAAATGTGCGACTTTTTTATAGCCACGTTTTGTATGGAAACGTTGGCTGGCATGGTTTAAATAGTCACTTTCTTCATCTGTTTCCGCAATGCAGGCATATACGTTAATGATGTTTTGTTTATATAACATTTCCTCAAGAGCTGTATATAATTTCCCGCCCAACCCTTTGCCACGTTGGTTTGAATCCAGATAAATACTGACTTCTGCGGACCAATCAAAGGCTTTCCGCGTTCCGTATGGCGAAGCATAGGCGTAACCGATGATTTCATTGTTTTCTACCGCCACGATATAAGGATACTTTTGTAATGTATGGGTAATGCGATTTGAAAATTCTTCAACGGTCGGCACTTCATATTCAAACGTTATCGCCGTCTGCAAGACGTATGGTGCATAAATTCCCAGTAAATCCTTGGCATCTTCTGCTGTTGCTGGCCTGATTGTGATTGATTCGTTCATGCTTCACCTACTTATACTTTTACCGTTTATTATATGCAACTAAACCGATTTTGTCAGTAGTCGTTTATGGCTATTGTCGATTAACAAAGCACCAATTGGAGCAGTAACCATGATCGCAACGACCGCAACTGTCAAAATGATTTCCCCACCCGGAAGTCCCATGGCTAAAGGTAAGCCACCAATTGCGGCTTGAACGGTTGCTTTTGGCATATACGCAATGGCCGTAAATACTTTTTCTTTTGGAGAAAGTTGGGTATTCAGTAAACTCGTAAAGACTCCTGCCATCCGGAATACGAGCGCACCCAGCACCAAGACTACCGCCACTAGACCAGCTTTTGCGGCATAGTCGATATTGACGGTGGCACCCACTAAAACAAATAGCAAAACTTCCGCACCTACCCATAGTTTGGAGAACTTATTGGAAAGACGCACAGCCACTTCGCTTTTTTGTTGTTGAATGAGAACACCCATTGCCATCACCCCCAGCAATCCGGAAAAACCAACAATACCGGCCAGTGCTTTTTCCATACTCACCATTAAAAAGGCAACTGATAAGATGATTCCTACTTTCGTAGTGTCACGCATATGAAAGTGGGTAAATACCTTTGTTAACACATAACCCGTCACAACGCCGACAATAATTCCCAATACAATGGAAACCGGAATCGTCAGAAAATCCGTCGCATGTACGCTACCACCTGCAAGCAATCCCGTAAAGGCAGTAAAAAGTACAATGACAAAAACATCATCAACCGACGCTCCTGCTAACACCATTTGCGGGATACCTTTTTTGGTACCATATCCCGCTTCCATCAGGCCCAACATTTTTGGCACCACCACCGCGGGCGAAACAGCAGCCACGACCGTCCCTAAAACGGCAGCTTGTAAAAGGCTGATTCCCAACAATTTCGGAGCCAATACCATCACCCCAATAATTTCGAACGTAGCTGGAACAAAGCACATCAACAGGGCAGGTCGTCCTACCTTCTTCAAATCTTTAATATCCAGACTCAGCCCCGCCCTTGTTAAAATAATAATCAAGGCGATTTGTCTTAAGTCAGCCGAAATGTCCAAAATCGACGGATCGATTATATTCCCTACATAGGGCCCCATCAAAACCCCCGTCAAGAGCATTCCTATCAAACGTGGTAACTTAAAGCGCTCTAAAACATTCCCTAACACACTACCTTCTAAAAATATAATTGCCAGTGAAAATAACATGTCTCTTCTCCTTTAATCGTAGAAAACAAAAAAAGCCAATGCCCCTACGATGTTTAATCGTAGAAGTCATCAGCTTATAAATTAATAAGCGGTTCTGGCATTTTGCCATGGGAGAACTTCATTCCCGTCAATAGCATTCTATTCCTTTATGGTGGCACTTGTCAATCTCACGATCCATTTTCTTACCGCCAAAACTTTGTGGCTTCGGCCTTATCGATGATATTGAAGGTAATCATTTCTTTGAGCAATTCGAAATCAACGGGGTCATTCCAACCAATACGGAAAATATTGTTTGTTTGCGTGTAACCCGCTCGGTTTATTTGTTCGGTAAAATGCTTCATCCCAGCAACTTCGGGAGAAACAGCGATGTGTTTTTGGGAAACACTAAAACCGATGATATAAGTACCATGGTCAGCAAACATGGGCTGGTTCCATTTAACAATCGGTTCCAGCTGTGGGAACTTTTCATTTGTCCATTCAAGGATTTCTTTCAATTTTTCACGATTTTTGGGATTTTCGACCCCTTCTAGAAAGTGATCAAATTGTTCCATCATACCCTCCTTAATTCAAAACTTCACGTAGTTTCTCGGCAAATGCCGTCCAACTATCAATTGCACCCTGTAAGGCGCCTTCATAGGCCTTGATTTCTTCACTGAATCCCGACTGTTCCAGATGAAGTTTTGTTCCTTCCGGACCAGAATGCAAAGTCCATGTAACAATAGTGTTTTCACCTGCGCTAGACCACGTATAGGACAACCGGTTTGGTTCATCTACTTCCAGAACCTCACCCTTCACGATACCATCCCAATGTTCATTGGGCTTGGCATGAAATTGAAATGAGTAACCTTGTTGCGCACGAAAATCATTTTCCCATATCCATCTTTCCAGCATCTGCGAATCCGTCAGCGCATGCCATACGAAATTTATGGGATTGGGGTATTGAAAATCTAACACTACATCTGGTTTCATGCTTGATCCTCCTGTATTATGATTAATCAATTTAAGTCCTGATGCTTCTATGATACGTTCTAGATAGCTGTCTGTCAAAGCATAATGAAAAGGGTTACAATTCCGTTCAATAAAGGGCTGGGAGTTTTCCCCCAGCCCTTTATCTATTTAAGAATAACTTTAACGCAAACGTGCTCAAAAGGCAGCTCCGACGCCACTTTGTCATGGTTGTTGCTGCTTCAGCAGCTTACAAGCATGATACACTTGGGAGTAGCCCACAGTGCCTCCATAATAATGCTCAGATGGTCTACGACCATCCTGTGCTTATTCGTTCCAGTTGCCATAGCCGTTGCTACTTTAGTAGCTTACGGATATGGTATGCGTTAGAAGGTTCGGGGCTAAACGCCTTTTTTCCCACTCTTAAGTCTAGAACTCTTTTTCACCATCATGGGCAACCAATGCTGCATTGCGAACGGATGGGATTTCCGTTATATCCTTGATTAGTTGGCTTTCTGATTTTGTTCGTAATTCGATGATCATATCCAGACCATTTTTAGAAAAATTACGTGATCGAACTTTGCTATTACGTGCGTATTTTTTTACGGTCGTTAAAATTTCCGTTTCCTGGTCCATGTCCGCCATATTCAAGACTAGAAGAAACGGCGCCCGTCCGAGTGGTACAAAATCCAGGATAATCAAAAAGATGGTAACGAAAATGGACGTTAAAAGAGCGACTTCGTACAGCCCAGTCCCACAGACAATTCCTGTGTGGACAGACCAAAAAAGGTAAACCATATCCAGTGGATCTTTGATGGCGGTCCGGAACCGAATAATAGCTAAAGCTCCGATTGTTCCCAGCGTGATAACCAAATTGGATTGCAACGACATGATAATGGTTGCAATAAAGAAAGGAATAACCGCGAGAGCCATGTTAAATTGTTTGGAATAGAAGCTGCGTTTTGAGATAAAGCGGTAGACTAAAAATTCGTAAAGAGAAAAGATTGCAACCATGCTGAGCATGGTAATCGTTGATACCGTGGTGATTTGCGTGTTATTGAAACCTGCCTCTATTCTTTGAAGCATTTCTATTAGTTGTCCCATTTGTTCCCTCCAAAAGTTTGTACAGCTGATCGTGCCATGTAATATTTTGAAAAAGTAGTCTGTTCTAAACCATCCATTTGAATGGCTTGTTTTATGTATTGGGGCAAAAATTCGTCAAATTTTATTTCCAGAAGATTCATTCCAGCATCTAAAACCGGCACTTTCAGATAATCATTCGTCAAAAAACGGTCCTTTTGGTAGGAAGCACTTATATTTCGGTCCAATGTCACACGGACGTTGCCGGGAAAATCGACAAATGCCGTGCGTTCGTAAGTGACAATTACTTTAGGTTGGAACAGTTTTGTCATGACTTCCAGACAAAATTCCTGCAACAGCTCGCGATCCGCCTGCCAATACAATGCACCTACGTCCCCACTGAATAACTGTTGGAATTCACTTACCGAGACGGTACAGCTCGTTTTTTGGCTCAAGTTATTATCTTTCGCCTTCTTCTCTAATTTGATAAATTGTCCATTGTCATTGTAAGTCCGTACGCGAAACTTCCGTCTTTCGCCCAAGCTATACTCATTATCATAAAAACAAGTATTGTCGTAGTCATCGAAGTAAAGGCTGTTCACTTGGTAAAATCCGCCCGTCTTATCGGTGTAATCATCCATACGCAAGAGAGGCTGGAGCCTTTGCCGAATAATCTGCAGAGTAGAGTCGTGACACAGAAATTTCATTTCGTTTCGTAAAACGACATTTTGATTATTTTGACTCATTCACTGCCTCCTATTTGTTCATAAATGAATTGGTCCATGCCTTGAAGCCGTTGTAAGACATAGTCTTTGAATGGTTCAGGATTACCTGTGTAAGCCGAACGCTCCCAACGATCATGGTTTCTCTCAATCGCACCGGATCCATAGATATCTGCAATCATTTCATCCAGCCTTTGCGCCATTGCTTCATCCGACCAACCACCTTGACGTAATTCTGTGTAACGTTCGACGATCATTCTGATTATTTCCTGGTTGTTTTGGTCCACATTGCTGGAAATAAAAGATGGATAAAACATGGTGTATTGATTGACTTGATCCACAAATATAGCCCGCAATTCTTCTTCACCAGACCAATTGTGTCCCCAAGTCAAATCCAAATCCCAAGGCGATTCCAGTACCACATGCTGTTCTCCATCATATTTTGCAATATAGTTGCGGTTTTTACGGTAGTTATCAACCGCTCGGGTCAGTGTAAGAAAAAGCCAATAATCAATTTGGTTACCAATATCCGTTTGTTCATACAGATATGCCTGCGATTCTTCCGAAAACTGACGCATCAGGACGGAATGGCGAATGCCAGGGTCCCATTTGGCTTTATGGTCCGTATTTTTCTCTGGGAAGCGCAATTCCACGGGGAGAATGACGTTATCCTTTACCGAACCATCAAATTGCGTGTAATCAATCGGATGATTGGATACCATCCGGTAATAATAATCCGTCTTGCGCGGATCCTCGTTCTCTTCCAATTCCAGTTGTTTCGCATCAATCGGGTGCATTAGAGTATAGATTCCCCAGTAATCGCCATTGATAAACACTTCAACGAAACGGCCTTGTGTCCCGTTTTTGATGGCGAAGCGGTTATTGTCCGCCATTGTGTCGTACCAAAGATTGTTCGATAGAGTATTGCGCATTTTTTCCGGATCGTTATAAGGTGCGTACAAAATCCAGTCATCATCTTCACGCATGTTCAGCAATGAGAGATGATTATTTCGGATGTTTCTACCAAGAGACATGATTTTTAAAGAAACCCGAATTTGTTTTTGGGGAAAAATACGACTGGATGCTCCCCGGTAGCGTACTTGGGCTTTGGAGACGATTTTCCTTTGTGATGGTGTTGCTTGTGAGTCGGTATCGTAGAGCGTGACCATCGCATCTTTATCATGATCCCCAATTCCCTTGTTGATAAACGGATCATCCAAATCAATCGAAAAAATAGGGAGGGTAGTCACAACCAAATTGAATTCTTGGTACCACTCATCTCCATACACCAAAATCTTATGCTGTTTATTTTGTCCAATTGTTTCCTGACTGATTCCTTCGCCTTCAAATAAAATCCGATAATCATTCCCGTTATGTGCTTGTGAACTAACTTTTGGATTTGCAGCATTTTCACTCTCTCCAATTATAGGATAGAAATAGGTTTGGGATTGCTTGTCGAAAATAAGTTGTTGTTCATTAAAAAAAATGTCTAGTTCTATGGTTTCAGCTCGCTCTTGCCGTTCATCCTTAATTTGATTCATTTCAGCTGTGGTTTCCCAAGCCTGATTTAAGGACGTCGTTCGCGTGTTAAAATCAAGATTAAAAAATAAATAAAGTAATAACCCCAAACTGGCTAGCAACAATAGTAGCTTCATTCCAGTTTCTTTCTTCAATCGCTCCACCCATTCTTTTGTAATTATCTTAACAATTATAGATTGTACACAAAATAACAATATATTTCAATGTGAGAGCAACATAAAAAAACTACCCCGATTTGGAGTAGTTTCTGGAATAAGAATTTAGCGTTTTTTAATTGGATGCCGAATAATGGTCCGCATTTTTTCGGGTGCTGCTTTACGTGGGTCACTCAGATAAATTTCATGATGGTGACGGGTTGGCCCCAAATCGATTTGGTATTCGGTCGTTTCCAGGAATGCATGCATCGCCTCAACCGTTTCCGGTTCTTCATCATACGGCCCCTGATGAAGAACTTGAACGGTCAAGCCTTCCGTTATCTTCAAAAATTCTGCTTTGGATGTATCGACATTCTTTTTCTGGATCGCTTCCGTTTTCGCCCACTCAACTATTTCGGGCGTCACGAAATCCGGTAAGCGAATCAAGGAAAGCCAGGCAAGTCCGCCTTTATTCCCGTAATCCATCCCTGGGGATCCGTCCGCCAACCACCACATTCCCTCCAGGGGCGGTACCACGTACTCGAAATAGCCCGGGAGGTTTGTTCCACTCTTATGACTCATGCGAATCGTGTAGGCAATCGCATAAAGAACAGAAACGGCTTGCGAGTATTCGCCCTTTTCATCATTCGGATCACCCTGGCCCCGTACAGCAAGGTACGGTATTTCGGGTACATCCACGATGGTCGGTTTCTTTTTCGCCTGATATAAATCTTTGTATTCTTTTTTAAAATCAAACACCATTTTTCCCACCCCTATTAAATGGTTATTTTTCCGCGGAATCCGCGCGATGAGTAGTAGGAATCCGCCCCGTTATGGTAGGTAAAGACCGTGTCATAACGGCGGTCGCAGAAAATGGCCCCGCCTTTGTTGCGAATGTGTTCTGGCGTTTTAACCCATGTGGATGTTTTTACATCAAATTCTTCATAAGTTTGAAGTTTGCGATACTCCTCTTCAGTCAGCATTTCGATTCCCATTTCTTCCGCCATCGTCATGGCATCCGTTTCGGGTTTATTCTTCTTACGCTTTTCCCAGGCAGCACGGTCGTAACACGTGTTGCGACGGCCAGCCGGTGTTTCTTTGACACAATCAACGAAGGTGAAGTCATCTCCGACTATATCTGGTTCGCCCCCGGTCTCTTCCATCGCAATCAAGGACTTAATTGCATCTGGGCTCGCTTCGAGATGTTTTTTTACATCCACCCATTTCGTATTTTCATGACGATGCATGTTTTCTTCAAAACGGGTTTTTAATGTTTCGAATAGTGTATCTTTGTTCATTATATTTCCTCATTTCTTCCAGTTCCCATTCTTTAAATTACCGTTTGACGTTCGCGTCACCGTCGCCCATTATGGCACGTATTTCAGCATCGGAAACCAAGTTTAAATCGCCCGTAATCGTCAGTTTTAACACGCAAGCTGCCAGGGCATATTGCACTGTTTCTTGGGGATCGAAGTTGTGAAGCAAGCTGTGAACGAAGCCGGCACCAAAAGCATCGCCCGAGGCAACTCCTTCCATAATATGCATCTGATACGTTTTCGTTTCATAGAAAGTACCGTTTCGATAGAGCATGGCCATCCATTCACTGTCTTCGACAGAATGAATATTCCGCAAGACACTTGCGACAGTGTGACAATTGGGGAAACGGGTAGTAATTTCTTTCATTGCCGCTTCGTATTGGTCTTTTTGGGCAATGCCGTGTGTCATGTCGCCATCGAAAGCCTTGATTCCCAGGGAAGATTCGAAATCTTCATCATGTGCCAGGCAAATGGTCACATATTGCATGGCTTCATTCATGAAAGCTTGGGATGCTTCCGGCGTCCACATTTTACCGCGGTAATTGAGATCACATACGACTTGGATATCATTTTCCTGACAATAATGACAGGCAGAAAGAATCGCTTCAGCCAGTTCTTTGGAAACAGCTGCGGTTACGCCGGAGAAATAGAAAACTTTGGTGCCTTTCAGTAAGGTGGGCCAGTCAAATTCGTCAGCTGTCGCTGTAGCAAACGCACTGTTTGCCCGGTCGTAAACGACATTTGTAGCGCGAACGCTTGCCCCTTTTTCAAAAAAATATAAACCAAGTCGGTTGCCACCGAGAATAATATTATGTGTGCCGACGCCGTATCTTCTCAGTGTTGACAGGGCTGCTTCGCCAAGTAAGTTATTCGGTAGTTTGGTTATAAATGAAACAGTGTCACCCAGGAGTGCAAGGGAAGTTGCGACGTTCGCTTCTGCCCCTCCGTAAGTTGCCTCGTAGGAATGGGCTTGTAAAATCCTTTCATTTGTTGGTGGTTTTAGGCGCATCATCACTTCGCCAAAAGTTGTTACTGTCATTTAATCTTGCCCCTTTCTCAATCGTTATTTCTATTGTACATCAGATTTGATAAATAACGATTGAATATACGGGGTGATTTTTTCATCATAATCGGGATAGACAAAGTTATTTTGCGTTGCAACTTTATGGCTGTAGGTTCGGAACAGCTCTTGCACCGTGAATAAGGATTGCCAGGTTTCAGTGATGGTGCGCGTTTGATATGTCGAAAGCATTTGTTGCCATTGTTCAGCGGGTAAATGTTTATCGATGAATTTATAATTTTTACCAAGGCTAAAGGTATACCCCTGACGACTTCCGATTTCCCAAGCCATCATTTGCAGGAGAGCTGGCCTTATGATGCTGTTCAGATGGTCGATGGCAAACAGGATTTCGTCCCGGACAAGTCCTTTAGCAACATAAGTACTGACCCACCAAAATTCATTAATGCAATCATCGTAAGTTTTTGAGGTTGGTGGCTGAATCCAGTATTGTTCGTCGGTTGGTGTGATTTCGGGATTGTTTTCGTCTTTGTCTAAAAGAATAGCGACTAAACCATCGCTATTGGTGAAGTAGGTGTCTTTTTCTTCAATCGGAATCAATGTCAGGTCTAACTTATTACCATCTTCGAAAAGTATGAGGTAGGAAAACCAGTTGCCTAAGGTGGGTGGATAAAGCGTCATGGCTTCTGGTTTTTGAAGCATCAGTCTGGGACCAAAATAATCTAGCCACATGTCATCGGATTGGAACGAATCCATATCCGTTACGAAATAAGAGATGTCGTAATCCTTAAATTCGTCATCTGGAATGGTCGGGTTGGTACGCGATCCTTCCAAGGTGACGAGGCGGATGCGTTCGTCACTCTTGGCACAATCCAAGATAAGATCATACATTTCTTTTTCAGTGCGCATGGTTTTGCTCCTTATTTCTTAATGAATGATTCATACTGAGCAACGAATTCTTGTGGTGTCATCTTTTGACAAAGTTCTCCTAAAAGTTCATAAGGAATAGCTTCCATTTTCGACAAGCGGATACATGATTTCCCCATATCCAATTTAGTGGAAACTTGTTTTTTATATTCTTCCTCGAACCATTTCAGCAGTTCAGGCGACCCGTAAAGCCCCATGTGATATACCGCAATATGTTTCTTTTGCGAAGCTAGACTTATAAAAGGTAACGGCTGGTCAGGATTAGTATGGTAGCCTTTTGGATAAATAGAATGAGGAACGACATACGAGAGCATGCCATTCGCTTCAATTTCTTCGAATCCTTCAGGTAAGTTTTCTAGAATCGTTTGGCGAATTTTCTTAAAGGGGCCTTTTCTCTCTTCAGAGAGATTTTGAATGAATGTTTCAATCATGATTTATTCCCCGTTTCTGATTGTTTTAATATAGTTGACGGTGCGATTGGCTTCCTGAAAACCTATTTTTTGGTGGAATGCTTGGCTCGCGGTATTTGTGAGTTCGGCATCTGAAGCCATTTCGTAACAACCTTTTTTCAAAGCCCAGGTCTGCCCTACCTCAGCTAGCGCTTGGGCAATATGTTGGTGGCGAAATTCTGGTTCCACAAAAATCCCCTCCATATAACCAACCGGATAACGAACCGCACCTTCAACGTATTCATGCCGGAGCGACATATGCAAGAAACCCGCATAAATACCACTGACGGTAGCAACGAAAAGAGCATCATTTTCATTGCGCAGGAATTGCTGGAATTCCTGTTGAAGCATATCGCCGTCTGATTCGTCAAACAAAACTTTGGCCATTTCTACAATTGCCGGGATATCGCGATTGGCAGCTTCCCTAATTTCCATGGCACCAACTCCCCACTTTGATTATTCTCTCTCTAGTTTAGCATGTGACTAAATGAAAAGAGAAATGATGCGAAATCGGAAGTAAAAGTTGTTTTTCCCCTATTTAATTCCGACTTTTAGAAATACTCGGAATTATAAATGAAAATGAGTGATTATAATTCCTACTTTCCTTATATTCGACTCAATTTGCTTCTAATTAGCTGAGAAGTTATGATAGAAGAAATAAAATTAGGACTCCCGACCCCGAAAATGAACAGCCATTTTCGTAATCTATTTATATAGGGAGTAGAGGTGGTGACTTTTAAGGATGAGTGAAGAACATGAGATTGTTGCGAAGGTTTATGCAGCGAAAGAAGACAATACGGCCGCAGATGAACTGTTAAGCCAGTATTTACCTTTTATAAAATCGGAAACAGCCAAATTCATCAAACGCCCAGCTCGGGAAGGCTATGATGACGAGTTGTCGATTGCAATGTTTGCTTTTCATGAAGCGACGGTGGCTTATCAAAAAGGAAAAGGGGCGTTTTTACCCTTTGCGGCGCGCGCGATCCGCAATCGGTTGATTGATTTCAGCCGTCGCGAAAAAAGGCATATGAACTTGATTCCGTTGGATGATTCTAACAATGATGATGACGACCGGACCATGATGGAAAAAGCGGGCCTTAGCGAGAACAATGTGGCAGAGTACGCACAACGAAATGTCGCGAAAAACGAAATAGACCATTTTGCGGAAGAATTGAACGCTTACGATTTGAACTTAACTGACATCGCGGACAACTGCCCTAAGCAAAAGCGTACCTTGAAAGCTTGTCATCAAGCTCTTGAATATGCGAAAGCAAACCCTATGATTTTTGAGGCATTGATTGAGACGAAAAAACTACCTATCCGACAATTATCGCACGGTGCGGATGTCAGCAAGAAAACCCTAGAAAGGCACAGGAGATATATGATTGCCATACTATTAGCCTATACGAATGGCTTTGAAATTATCAGGGGCCATTTGAAACAAATTGTTCCGAAAGGAGGGCAACCGGAATGAGCTATCTCGTAATGGAAATACAGCGTAGCTATGCAATCGTTTTAGATAATGAGGGGCGTTTTTTGAAAGTCGCGAACTTAGGTTACGAGGTAGGGCAAAAAGTTGACTTCGTTGTTGAAGCAGGAGATACGAAAGTGACACCCCTTCCCATGAACCGACAAGTGAAACATATCCTGTTCGCTGTGGCGAGCGTTTTCCTATTATTTGTGGGTTCTTGGCCGCTATTCTTCCATTCGATTGGAACAGTCAGGATGCAAATCAACCCAGATGTGGAAATGACTGTAAACCGTTTTGATAACGTGATTGGATTGGATGGTTTGAATCCGGATGGTGATGTGTTGGTCAAGGATATTCAAACGTTCGGCCGCGACGTGGATGAAGTTTCTAATGCATTGACCGAACGCGCGCTTGAACTTGGCTTCCTTTCGAATGGCGACGAAATTCATTTAACTGTGGTTGGGGATGATGATAAATGGATACACGCAACGGAAAATCGATTGATGGCTGAATTGGATCAAAACTTCCAGCATCGTTTCAAGATTACCGTAGAAAATCGAGAACAGGAACCAGAAGAACCAATACTTCCAACAACAGAATCAACGATGGAATTCGATATTTCCATCCCTTCCCAGCCGGTTGAATCGGATGAAGCGGATGATATAAGCGACGATTTGGATGATGACTTAAACGATGGTGGAAATGTTTTTGAAGAACCTGAATACGTTGCCCCGGAATCGGAAAGCGATGATGATTTGGACGACGATAATGATACCGAGGACGATGATAGTGATGATGATTTGGACGACGATTAAAAAAAATTTAACTCGACCCCACTTTTGCCATTACTAATCCGTAATCTCTCTATATAGACCCTATATAGAAAAGGAGAAGTGAAGAAGATGATTAATAAATGGCTTAACAAAGTTGCGGCGGTTTTACTCATTATTTTTGTGGCAGGAGGTTTGGCGGCATGCGCCAATGAATCCCCAACTACAGAAAGTGAGTCTGTAGCTACTGTTTCTGAGTCCCAGGTTGAAAAGACAGGCGTCCTTTACGTACGTGTTAACCCAGAGGTCGCGGTTTACTATGATGAAAAAGGCAAAGTAACCGCGCTTTCCGGTAAAAATGATGATGGTACAACAATCGTGGAACAATTAGCGGCCTTTGAAGGTCTGGAAGTACGTGATGTGGTCATGCAACTTGTCTCAACCATTGGTGAAGCGGGTTACTTCATAGAAGAAGTTGAAGGTAAAGCGCGTAAGGTTACCATTGAACTTGAACGCGGCTCTATTCTACCAAGTACCGATTTCTTGAGTGATATCGTTCAAGATGTACGCGACGTAGTAAGTAATCAAGGCTGGAAGGCTCCGGTAACTTCTCCTCCAGTTGAAGAAGTGAAACAAACGGACGTTGTGAATGAACACGATGATTCGAATGACGAATCAAACCATTCTAGTGAATCGCACCTTAATGATGACAGCAATGAAGGCGACGACGTCAGTGATTCCCATGCTGAATCTAACCATTACAATGCTTCACACTTTGACGATGACGACTTCGATGATTCTGATGACGATGATTTCGACGATGACGATTTTGATGATGAGTACGACGATGATCATGATGATGACGACGATTAATCATCCGTTGCATTCCCAAACAACTTAATAGTCACTGCCTGCTTCATTTGCTATTATATTCATGAGGTGAAAGCAGTGAAAATGACTGTTCGCAAAAGAGTATTAGGAACGCTTCCCATTCTGGAGGTCGTTGAACATGCAAATCGCAACAAAGAATTGCCGTTGATCATTTATTATCATGGCTGGCAATCGTCCAAAGAATTGAATCTAACCCAAGCCCGTTATCTGGCGCGCGAAGGGTTTCGGGTGCTCTTGCCCGATGCCATGAATCATGGGGATCGCAAGCAACCCATATCCAAAATCCCATCCCTGACTTTTTGGCAAAGTATTCAATCAAATTTATTTGAGTTCGGTTTTATCCTTGACCACTTCCGTAAAATTGGTGTGGTTGGCGATGTTATCGGGGTTGGTGGTACATCTATGGGAGGTATGACGACCTGTGCCCTACTCACCCATCACCCCGAAATCAAGGCCGCCGCGTGCGTGATGGGTTCTCCCAAACCCGTTGCCTACAAAGAGCGTATCAAACATTTTGCAGCGGAGTACGGTCGTTACTTGCCAGCGGACTATGACCAATTAGTGAACTGGCTTCCAGCCTATGACCTTTCGCTAAACCCCGAAACCTTAGCCGGTCGCCCCCTACTTATTTGGCATGGTACCGAGGATAAAGTCGTTCCCTATGATCACGTTGCGGAATTCATGATGGAACAGAAAGATACACCAAACATCACTTTCCTTGACGAAGAAGAAGCGCATCTTGTGCGTACCAAAACGATGGAAAAAGTAACCGAGTTTTTCGTAAAAGAATTATTGTAAAAAAGCCAGGCGGCCGCCTGGCTTTTACTGTTATTATCTGCTTTCCCGTACTTTATTAACCAATGCCTGAATCGATTCGATGCCCAATTCATCCATACGTGGTTCCAGACCTTCGATAATTTTAGGGCAAATCATTGGATCGGAGAAATTCGCTGTTCCAATCGCAACGGCTGTTGCGCCGGCCATTATCATCTCCAAAGCGTCATCCACGCTGGAAACTCCACCCATGCCGATAATTGGAATATCTACCGCGCGTGATACTTGATAAATCATCCGCAGTGCAATGGGCTTGATTCCGGGACCAGATAATCCCCCGGTCACATTCCCTAGAATGGGTTTTCCCGTTTTGATATCAATAGCCATTCCCGTAATGGTATTGATCATGGAGATGGCATCGGCGCCCGCTGCTTCAACTGCTTTCGCGATAACCACAATATCCGTCACATTCGGGCTTAATTTTACGTAAATCGGTAAATCTGTTACGGCCTTACATGCACGGGTCAAGCGTGCAGCAACTTCTGGATCGGTTCCGAATGCCACCCCGCCCTCTTTAACGTTTGGACAAGAAATGTTTAATTCAATTGCTTTCACGTTGGATGCTGCCCCGATACGACGGCACACTTCAATATATTCGTCCTCAGTTGAACCAGCTACGTTCGCAATGACGGGTACATCAAATTGATCCAAATAATTATATTTTTCTGACAAAATAACATCCAAACCAGGATTCTTCAAACCAATGGCATTCAAAATACCACTTGGTGTTTCGGCAATACGCGGCAATGGATTCCCTACCCGCTCATTTAATGTCGCGCTTTTTGCAATCACGGCACCCAGCTGACCTAAATCATAAAACTTTCCATATTCTTCACCAAAACCAAAACATCCTGAAGCAGGCATGATTGGGTTTTTTAATTCTAGACCTGGTAAAGTTACTGTTAAACGACTCATACCATCACCTCATCTTTTTGGAATACCGGGCCATCTGAACAAACCCGTTTCTTTTTATCTTTCGTATCACAACCGTAACAAGCACCAATGCCACACGCCATACGCTCTTCAAGCGATAAATAGACATGCTCCAGATGACTGAAGTGACTTTGCACCAATCGCAATAATGGTGTAGGTCCGCATGCGAAAACTGCTGTTGGATTCACTTGGTCCAACGCAACCCCCACATGGCCTTTTAACCCTGCCGAGCCATCATCCGTACATAAAATAACAGCACCGAGCTGCTTAAATTCTTCGAGGTAGTAAATATCGTCAGCATTTGCAAATCCGAGAATGAACGTGATTTTATTCCCGCGTGCGTGCACTTCCTTGCCCAGTTCATACAAAGGCGCCACCCCGATTCCCCCACCAATAATGCAAACTTCTTCCTCTCGTTTCAAAAAATCAAGATGGAACCCATTTCCCAAAGGGCCTAATGTATCCACCAAGTCGCCTGGTTGCCACTCGGTCATTTCCAGTGTTCCTTTTCCCACAACGCGGTAAAGTAAGGTACAAGTTTCATCGTCAATGGATGCGATGGAGATAGGACGTCTCAACACGAGACTTGGGTCCTTCATTTTGATGTGCAAGAATTGGCCGCTACGGTTCATGTTGCTTACCATTTTCCCTTTTAGCGTTAATTCGAAAATGTTATGGGCAACTTCTTTATTAGTAACTACTTCCAACCATTCAATTTGCATTTGTCCAAACCACCTTACCATCATATAGAGTCAAGGCACACATGCCATGTACTGTTTTGCCGTTGAAGGGCGTATTGGAAGATTTGGATAGGTAATCTTTTTTTGCAATGGTGTAAGCCGTATCCAAATCAAAAACGGCCAAATCAGCCGCACTGCCAACGCGCAGGTCGGATTGTCTTAAGTTAAACATGCGTGATGGAATGGTACTCATACGATTGATCAAAAATTCCAAAGTAAAAATACCTGGTTTAACAAAATGCGTGTAAAGCAAGGCAAAAGCTGTTTCGATACCCACGATGCCAAACGGTGCATGCAAGAACCCACCCTCTTTTTCTTCTTCAGTATGGGGCGCGTGATCCGTTGCGATGATATCAATGGTCCCATCAAGGAATCCTTCCAGAAGCGCCCGCTGGTCCTCTTCACTCCGCAACGGAGGGTTCATTTTATAAGTAGCGTCATCACTTGGAATATGCCCTTCATTGAGAATCAGGTGGTGCGGGGCAACTTCTGCCGTTACGTGAACGCCTTGACGCTTGCCTTCGCGAATGGCGGCAACGGAATCTTTGGAAGAAACGTGACAAACATGGTAATGCACACCGGTTTCTTTAGCCAGTTGAATATCGCGGGCGATTTGTGCACTTTCGACAATGCCCATGATACCCGGAAGCCCCAGTTCCCTGCTCTTGAAACCTTCATGCATAACCCCTCCAAATAACAAACTATCTTCTTCGGTATGTGCGACGATTGGGCGGTTATATTTGGCTGCCTGAGTCATTGCCAAGAACATGGTACCCGTGTCTTGTACACCGACGCCATCGTTTGTATATGCGAAAGCATCCACTTCATCCATTCTTACTATTTCATCACTTTTGAGGCCACGGGTAATGGGGGCGTAAGTTTGCACGTCAATACAGGCGTCGCGTTTAATAATTTCACGAATGGCTTCGATTTTTTCTTTTGTATCGGGAACGGGGTTGGTATTCGGCATCGCACAGACGGTTGTATAACCACCACGTGCAGCAGCTTGCGCACCCGTTTTGATTGTTTCTTTATCGGTAAAACCCGGTTCACGGAAATGAACATGAACATCAACCAAGCCAGGAGTAATCAGTTTTCCATCCAAGTGGATGATTTTATCGCCCGTTAAGTCCGTGCCAATTTCAATAATTTTCCCATTTTCGATGGCAATATCAATCCGTTCCAGTTGGTTGTCCTTCACGATGCGTTGCCCATTTTTAAGTATCATTTTCATTCGTAACGTCCCTCCAATATCCATTCCAAAATCGCGATTCGCATATACACACCATTGCTCATTTGTTGTACAATGCGACTTTTTTCACATTCGACAAGTTCACTATCCAGTTCGACATCGCGGTTGACCGGGGCAGGATGCATAATGATGGCATGGTCTTTCATCGTTTCATAGCGTGCACGATTCAAGCCGTATTCAGCGTGATAGGATGCTTTGGAAAAGCGTTCCAATTCTTCCGTTTCGTGGCGTTCAAGTTGCACGCGCAACATCATCACCACGTCGGCTTCCCGTATGGCGTCATCCATGGTCATGAACGTCCCGTAGCGTTCAAAAGTGGGATCAAAATAATCCATCGGTCCGGCAAAAATGACATGGGCTCCGAGCTGATTCAACAAGGTCATGTTACTCATTGCTACTCGGGAGTGGACGATATCACCAATAATGGCCACTTTCAAACCCTGGAAACTACCGAATTCTTCGTAAATCGTCATGATATCCAAAAATGACTGCGAGGGGTGTTGTCCATTCCCACTACCGGCATTTACAACTTGAATTTTGAGGTTCACGAGCTGATCCATGTAGTTACTGTCAGGATGGCGAATAACCGCAATATCCACCCCCAGTGCTTGCATGGTTAAAACAGAGTCGTACAAACTTTCACCTTTTTTGACAGAAGAACTGCCCACATCGAAATTGAATGGCGTCATGCCAATTTTATGTTGTGCCATCTCGAAGCTGTGTTTGGTTCGGGTACTGTTTTCGAAAAACATGTTGACGACAGTCGCACCACTTTTGAACATGTCTTGGCCTGATTTGAATGCACATGCACGTTCAAGTAAGTGCATAACCTCATCGTTGTTGAATTGTTCTACCGATAAAAAATTTCTCATGTTTTTCCTCCCAAATCGTGTCAACGTTTATTGCCTGGAACATCTATATAAAAATGCGCCTGGTCCAGAGACCAAGCGCACCTTAAGAAGGTGTTCTCGCTTCTGGTCTCTCTGAACCACTTAAAGTGAAATCACAAAATTATCTTATTCAATTTCGACTGAATCGTATCCTTCCACTTCCACAACGTGAACACTCACATGCTCTTTGCGGGAGGTTGGAATATTTTTGCCGATGTAGTCTGGACGAATCGGTAATTCCCTATGCCCACGATCTACTAGCACAGCTAAGGAAATTTCGGTGGGACGACCGCGATCGATACAAGCATCAAGTGCGGCACGAATGGAGCGTCCGGTAAATAAAACATCATCTACTAAAATTACTTTTTTTCCAGTAAGGTCTTTGGAAACAGCTGGCTTTGGGGACTCACCTTCCCAGTCATCCCGGTAAGGCTTGATATCCAGGCTTTCTACTGCTACGGTTCCCTCAATTTGGGCGATTTTATCAGCAAGGCGACGCGCCAAATGAATACCCCGTGTTTCGATACCCATCAAAAGGATATTCTGGACGCCTTTGTTTCTCTCTATGATTTCGTAGGACAAGCGTGTTAAAGCGCGCATCATTTCTGTTTCGTTCATGATTACTTTTCCCATGTTTTCCCTCCTGAAAAAGACCCCTTCTCTTTGCGCGCAAAAAGAAGGGGCCTCATAGATAACATGATTCCGTAACGGTTTCGCCTTCTTCGTCTCTCTGGACGCAAGTTAAAGGATTAAATTATCCAAATTATACCCGAGATATTTTTTAATGCAAGTCTAATTTTTAAAAAATTGTAAGATATTGAAATTAATATGCTTTCTATTAATCGATTATGCTCTTTACGGTTTGTTTTAAGTCCGGCACGACTTCTTCAACGAACCACGGATTATTCTTCAGCCAACGACCATTGAGCGGAGATGGATGCACGATTGGAAAATATTCCGGTAAATATTCGCGGTAATGCGCGACTGTTTCCGTTAATGTTCGGTATTTTGTTTCTTTCAAGTAAAACTTCTGGGCATAGCTACCAACTAGGATAACGAGTTCAATATGAGGAAGTTCTGCAAAAATCCTGGGAAGCCACTTGGATCCGAATTCTTTACGCGGTGGTAAGTCGCCGGATTTTCCTTTGCCAGGATAATAGAAATCCATGGGCAATATCGCAAAGAGATCCGTTTCGTAAAACTGTTCATCCGTTACGCCCATCCACTCACGTAAACGGACACCGCTCTGGTCGTTCCAAAATTTACCGGTTGTTTGTGCCTTGATTCCTGGAGCTTGGCCGATAATGGCTATTTTGGCATTTTTGGGTGCGGAAAATAATGGTTCGATGTTTTGTTCGGTAAAGGATGCATTGGCTGGGTCTTTCATGATAGCTGCTTTAAATTCTTGATAAACATCGTTCATAGTATCCCTCCTTACAGCCTATTTTAACCCAAAAAAGAAGAAGCCTACAGAAATAGGCTTCTTCACAAAAAGGGTGTTAATATTTCTCGGAAGCGCCTGAGACGCTATCGATTTTTTCAACCGGGTTTGTTTGAGAGGCACCTGAGATGCTATCAGCTGTTTCTGCGTGGGCATCGTGTGCAGTGGCACCCGATACGCTGTCAGCTGTGTTGTCATGTGCGGATGCACCTGAAACACCATCTGCTTTCCCACCTACAAGTTCCTGACCAGTTGTTTTTAAGTACCAGTCAATCGTTGGTTTTAAGTCGTGAATATACTCGTTGATTCCAACGTAATTACCTTCATAGTCACGGATTGCTTGATAGTTATGGACAACATATTTGTCCGGTCCGTGTGTTGGTACGTTAACGCGTATTACATCGGTTGCACCTGAACGTAATTGTTGGATAACCCATTGCACGCTTCCATGTTTACTTTCTGGATGGCATTTTGCCAAAGGATTACCTGCTTGCCCCGGTGTACGAGAAGCCAGCATTTCTTCAGCTGGTTTTGTATGATTGTAGTACAGGAATTGGTTGTTGCTGTCCGCGAATGTTAGTTCCATTGGCATGGAATTCAAAAAGTGATTCAGTTGATCCACGGTCAAAATACCACGGTCTAATTTCACGTAAGTGTTGCCTTCTACCGCATTCACTTTCGCTGCGGCTTGTTCGACCCAGTCTTCCGCGTACATATCCACGCCTTCGATGGTTGTATCAATTTTACCTGTTGCATATAGATCCTCTGGTTTTGCTACAGGTTTAGCTGGTTTTTCCAACTCATTAATCAAATTTACGTAACGAATAAATTTTTCAAGCGTTGTGCCCAAGAATTTAACTGTACCTTCATCTTTGATATTGTTATTTTCGTCAAATGCTTCTTTTGCTTCTCCCAAGAGGAACTCGTTCCCCGGGAATACAAATGCTCCAACCCCAGGTGCTTCCAAAATTTGGCGCAAGTGTAATTGTGCTCTTGAAGTACCTTGGTCATACCAAGATGCTCCCACGATTAAAACGGGTTTTTTGTCCATTGGATGAATCTTAAACGACAACCACTCAATGACGCTATTCAAAGCTGGAGTCGTTGTCCGATTGTGTTCGGGTGTTGCGATGATAACCCCATCTGCAGCCATAATTTTTTGATTGAATTTTTGAATGACCGGGTTGTTTGTTTGATCATCACTTTGATTGAAAAGTGGAACATCCTTGATTTCCATAACTTCCAACTCAAATAAATTTCCAAACTTTTTAGCAATGAATTCCAATAGAAGGCGGTTATATGAAAATTCCGCGTTTGATCCTACAATACCGATTAATTTCATAGTGATGTTTCTCCTTATCTATTTCTTATCCCAAGAGAAGTTTTCAGCTTCTTTTTTATTTGCAGCGTGCGCTTCCATCAATTGACTGGTAATGGATATAAAGAACAAGAAATCATCAAAGATACGTTCTAATTGTTCTGCTTTTTCTGCATCCACCAAATCGCCATTTTCATCAAATGCTTGTAAAGAATAGCCCAACAAAAACTCAGAACTTGGCATAATACGGGCTTTTAACTCAGGAGAATCAAGGATTTGACGCAAATGTTGTTGCGCACGGGAAGATCCCAATTTCCCATATGATGCTCCGGTAATCATGACCGCTTTATCGACAAACGGATAAATACCATAAGACAACCAAGCTAAGGCATTTGAAAGTGCTGCTGTAATGGTATGGTCATATTCCGGTGTGCTAATAATAACCCCATCCGAAGCTTCGATTTTTGCAGCAACTTCTTTGACGATTGTAGGCAGTTCTTGGCTATCCGGTTTATTGAACATTGGAAATTCCTTTATTTCCACCAATTCAATTTCTGCCAAATGTTGGAAATGACGGCTCATATATTGTAATAACTGACGGTTTGTAGATTTATCTGAATTTGTACCTACTAATCCGATTAATTTTTTCATCTTTATACAATCCTTTCTGACGCTTGCGCCTTAAGCTAACATCTCTTTCAAACCACTGGATGGGAGTAGTTGGCCTGTCTGAGTGATAATCAAACCTTCAATTCCGGGTAATGATTCTATTTGTTGCATTATTTCGGAAACATGTTTCCCAAATAATCGTGTCGTCCAAATTTCACCGTCAATGGATAAATCGGAAACGATGGTTAGACTGGCTATTTCCGTTTCGAGGGGATATCCCGTATCAGGATTCAAAATATGATGGTAGGATCGACTGTCTTTTTCCAGGTGACGTTCATAAATACCCGAGGTTACCACCGATTGATTTAAAACCTTGAGAACAACTTGGGAATCCCCCCGTGTTTTGGCAGGATTCTGAATACCAATGCGCCAATAACCATCTTCGCGGTGCGGAGCATTTCCCGAAACTACCAGGTTGCCACCGAGATTGATGAGTGCCGAAGTGACGCCTTCTTCTTTCAAATACTCTATGATTCGGTCCGCGATGTACCCTTTCGCCAAAGCCCCGAGATCCAATTTCATCCCTGGTTTTGATAGATAAATCGTCTGCACCTCTTCGTCCAGAACAATGTTTTCTGGATCGGTGATGGCCAAGAGTTCCTGTATTTCTTTTGCTGATGGAACTTTTGCATCCGCGAAACCAATGCGCCACGTTTGTACCAGAGGCCCTATGGCAACGTTCAAATTACTGGCGGAAGCACAACTATGCTCCTTTCCTATTTGTGCGAGTTTGAACAAATCTGGATGCACTTTTACAGGGTGAAGCCCTGCTGCTTGGTTTACTTGCCCCAACTCTGAAGCTGGATTATTTGCACTAAAGCGATGCTCATACATTTTTAGCTTTTGCTCAACATTCGCAATAATAATCTCTGGAGCATCATGTTCCAACGTTACTTCAATCACCGTCCCCATCAAACGGATGATTTTACTTTCTTGTCCCACTTTGCACCTCACAATCCATTCCTATATATGTGACTATCAAGAACTTTTCGGTTCCCATAGCAGTAATTAAATTGTTCAGCAAAATAGTTGTGATTTAAATCACATATAAACGTAAATAAAAAACACAACGCAATTGCTGACATTAATTTTACCACCCATATACTTTCATTTCAATGTCGGTATTTAATATTGTGTCGCATTGTTTTCATTTCTTGCGCTTGTCTTTTGTGGAACCATTCATTCGCTTGCCGCAACCCTTATCAATAGACGCGACATTGATTTAGTGATAATATCAACCGTGGCAATGATAGCAATCTTCCAGAAAAATTGGCGGAGACGGCGTCTATAGTGAAAGAAAAGTTAGGCCTCCAACAGTTAGTTTTAATCTAACCGTTGGAGGCTTTTTTAATCCTTGTATTCCAATAGCATATCGTACCAAACACTGCCACCATGTGTTGAAGCGGAGCGTCCCATATTCTTGAAACCAAAGCGCGAATAATAAGGAATCAAACGCTCTTTACAAGTCAGGATGACACCTTTTCTTCCCTGTTCACGTGCCGTTTCAATTAGATGGTTCATTAACCGGGCCGCGATTCCTTGCTTTTGGTGTTTAGGAATAACGTCCAATCCAAAAATTGCCTGGTAGGCCCCTTCAGGATTATGGTATGTGACATCTTCAAACATTTCATCGGCAATAACTGTTTCATCGGTTACATTTCCGTTGATGAAACCGATGACTTCACCCTCTATTTCCGCTAAAAAGAAGCTGTCTGAAAAAGTTGCTATCCGTTCTGCAAAAGATTCTTTTGTTGCAGCTTCCGCTTCAGGGAAACACTCCTTTTCTACTTTTGTAACAATAGCCAAATCTTCTGGTGTTACTTTTCGAATAATCAGGTCATTTATCATCCTTTTTTAAAGACTCCTTTAATTTCATTTATAATTTTTTGTAACGCTAAATAATCTCTTTCACTCTTCCAACTATCCCGTCTTCCAGCATAACCTTGATGCCGTGTGGATGATTAGGCGATTTTGTCAACAAACGTGCAACAGTCCCTTCCGTTAGCTTGCCAGTTCGTTGATCTTGTTTTTGTACAACACGTACTTTTGTGCCTACTTTAATATTACTTCTATTTTTCCCGTCCATTACTTCAACCCCTTTTCCATCTATTATAACTTTCATTCTACAAGGTGCCAAATATGGGATTGTGAAAACTTTAGAAAGAGGTACAATGGAGTTAGACCCTTTTGGGATTAGGTTACGGGAGGTAATAAGAATGAGTGGTTTGCCAAATTGCCCTGAGTGTGGCAGTGATTTGACCTATACAGACGGAACATTGATGATTTGTCCGATGTGTGGTCATGAATGGACGGAAGCAGAACAAGCTGCTGCTTTAGAAGCACAAATTGTCCGTGATGCAAATGGTACTGAATTAGTTGATGGTGACAATGTTTCTGTTGTGCGCGAGATAAAGTTGAAAGGTGCCAACAAGTTAAAACAAGGTACTAGAGGAACAAATCTCCGTATTTTAGAAGACCCTGTTGATGGTCATGACATCGAGTGTACAATTGACGGCTTTGGCCGCATGTACTTGAAGTCAGAACTCGTGAAGAAAATCTAAACTAAAAAAGTATGGCAGATGGGATGAACCCTTTCTGCCATACTTTTTAGTTTATAAACTCCAGTTCTTCTTCAGCGTCTGTCCTGTTGTTATAAAATTTAATACCCTCATATAATTTCATTTGCTTTTGCCAATTCTCAACTTTTTCCAAAAATTCACTACCGTTCTCAAACAGCAAATAACAAATCTTTTCTTTGGAAATAAAACAGATAGGCGAATCACTTTCTAAATCCGACGTATTTCCCACTGTTCCCAAGAAACCACCTTTTCCATCTGTGGCAAAAATATCTATATGTGGCACCGTATAGAAATCTATTTCCGGAATATCATCCGCGAAGATAAAATGGATACCATATTTGTCCGCAAAATTATCATATTCTTCACTCTTCAGTGCGATTGGCATGTAATATATCGTGGTACCTACGGGAATAATTTGGGCATCCGGTACTATTACTCCAACCGCCCCTGAGTGAGCGGTTCGATCAAGATAAACCCGCTTCATTTTTTATTCCTTCCGACTACCCATAAAATAAGACCCACAGCTACCGTTACGATTCCCGCAATCAAAAACCAATTAACAGGTGATGATACAAACATTTCTGTTGCCCCATCAGCCCCACCAATAATTTCTTTGTCCATTTGTCCACTCCCTAAATGTTACCCCGTTGTGTCATAACGCGCCATCATGCCTATATTTAACAAGATCCAAATGTAAGCCAACAAATGAATAAATTATATCACCAAAAAAACGATTTTTGTCAGCAATTCCTCTTCCGGCACTTCTTCCGGGGAATTTAAATAAAATTCGTACACAGGACCAAGTGTTGTATAGCCATGTTTCTCTATCCAGTCCTCTATTTCTTGATAGGCAGATGTCATCTGCATGTAGGGGCCTTTATATAGACACGTCACTTGTTTTCCAGACGGAATCGTCCCAGCAAGGACTTCACCCTTTCCCGGAAGATTTTTAGAAACCGGGAAACCAATTTCCAACTGCAAGTGTGCCATGTCCAAATTAAAATAACCTACGAACGCTGGCCCAGTTGGCTGTTCACCCAATTCCCAGACATGATTCAGGACAGCCATGAAGGAATCGCCCAATATTTTGGGCAATTCCTGAGCGGAAGTATTTTTTTTCAGCACCAATGTCGGTTGTTCCTGTGTTTCCACCATTTCGATTATATATGTCATGTTGTTCGTCTCCTTCTAAGGTTCTAAATATACAACCTTAAGCTACAGAGATAGTCAGTTTTGCAATGAGGTCAGGAGTTCAATACCCATTACAGTTGTCGGGATTCTATAGTTTGGTGGCAAATTTGACAATATGACTACACCTATTTGATTATCTTTATCAAATCCGACATAGCTGTTATAATTTCCCGTTCCGCCATTATGCCAAATAATGTTATTTCCATTATCAATCATCCAGCCCGCTCCTATTGCGTCCATATGTATTCCCATTTTTTGATACATTTCACTTGAAGCATTTATATCAGTCAACGGTTCATGCGCCAAAGACAAATAAGTTAAACGATTGCTCAACTGGGTCTGGACATACGCCAGCATATCCGTGATAGTCGACAGGATTCCACCGGCAGGAATGTAGGCATCTGATTCTGACCATTCCCAGTAGTTATCCAGATCACCCGAGCTTTCTGAAACTTTTGTATTTGAAAGTCTTAAATCTTCTCTGATAAACGCATTCATTAATGCTGTATAATCCTCTTCGTGTATCTGTTCAAGCACGGCTCCCAAAGTTGCCATCCCAAAATTGGAATATCGGTATGAATAATCCGAATCGTTCAAATTGATTTTACTGAGTCTGTTTATCAGCATGGTCCCGGAAATCCCATTAAAATCATTTTTCCCTTGCAGAAAATTAGCTACCATGGGCATTTCAAAATAGGATGCTTTATAGCCGGATGTATGCGTTACTAGCCTTTTAATTGTTGGGTAATAGGACTTCTCTGGGAGATCCAAGTATTCATCTATGGAGTCGTCGAGACTAACCTTGCCTTCACTTATCGATTTGAAAAGCAGGGAGGTTGTAAATGTTTTGGTAACAGACCCAATTTCATAAATATGTTCCTCTTGGGGTAATTCCATGCCATTTTCACCGTACACCTTATAGGTCGTTTTGCCGTTCTGGATAATCCCTACTGTAATGATCGCGTCTTTATTATTTTTGACTGTAAAATCAAGCATTTCCTCAAAAGTCATCTTTGATAATTCATTGATTTTATAGGAACTATAAATGATATATCCACCCACTCCAGCAGCAACGAATCCCATGATCATTAATATCACCATCAGCATTTTCTTCTTTCGCCATTTGTGGATTTTCATAATTCCCCCTTTTAAAATTATACGTTTGTCATTTTGTCAATTGATTGTTGCGTCATTATCGAATCCACGTTGTTCCCAATATCCCTTGTAGTTCACATCATCCGATAGTTCGATGCGCGTAATCCATTTGGCCCACTTATATCCCAACTTATCCTCTGCAACCAATTGGAAAGGAAATCCCCTTTCCGGAGGCAGAACGACATCATTCATTTTGTAAGCAAGCAACATCTCCCTGTCCAGAATGGCTTGCAGGGGTAAAGAAGTGGTGTAGCCGTCTTCGGAATGAAAGATGACAGTATTGGCGCTATCCTTGACGTCGACCGTAGCAAATAAATCCTGGAGTAAGACGCCTTCCCAGAGGATGTCGACGCTCCATCCTTCGACGCAGTTCAACGTCACCAATTTCTTGTAGGGCTTATTGTCTAATACTTCCTCATAGGTCCATTCGGTTGTTTTCTCAACCAATCCGTCTATTTTCAGTCTATAGGTACTTATATCAATATATTGAGGTCCTTTGATAGAATTTTCCCTGAAATCAGCAATCGAAGATAGGTCTTTGCCTTCGTATTCGGTCACTTCCACCTTTACCAATTCTTCGATACTGGATTTTTCCGCATCACTGGAATTGGAGGTGCCGCAACCGGACAAAAATAAAACTACCAGTAGCAGCATCCAAAAAATGAGTAGATGTTTAGGTTTAGATGCCACACTGTTATTACCTATTTTATTTCGCATTCGTAATCCCTACTTTCTAGCTACGCAACATATTTTTCCGCAACGTACTCAATAATAATACCGTAGCCGATTCCAGCCAGGAAACCGACCAAATCATCGAATCCAGTAGTACCGTAAAAGGCGAAAGAAATCATGGTTCCCAAAAAGGCACCCCTACCCAGGGCTTTGGGCAAACCCAATTTCCCTATAGGCAATCCGATGACGATGCTCATGAGCAACCGGTTATACCAGAAGGCAAACAAATAGCCAGCATCCCTGCCAAACCCTGAACGCAGTTGGGCACCGATGATACAGATAATCCCCAAAATAGCACCTGTTGCAACACAAATCTTCATTCTTTTTGTCAGCATTTTCTCGCCCCCTTAGGCCTTTATCTAGCAAGGCCCGTTGCTAGTCACGTTTACTCAATCGTTCACATACTTTTTGCCCAAATTCTTTCGCATTTCTAAGACCAGCCGCTGTAACGATGTTCCCATCCACGACAACTCCTTCATTCGAATAATGGACTCCCTTGCTTTCAAGCGTCTTACTTTCGCTCTCTGAAACGGTCGCATATCTTTTCTTCAAGATACCCGCATTAGCTAAAATAACCGGAGCAATGGAAATAGCCGCAATTGTTTTTCCCAGTCCATGCATGGCTTGGGCGATTTTATAGGCATGAGGGTCAGAGAAAAATACGCGGCTGCCTTTTCCGCCAACAAAAATGACGGCTTCGAAATCATTGGTATCGACATCCTCCAACACCATATCCGACTGAGCGATGCCGCCATTCACACCTCTGCAGGTGTCCGCTTTGTGGCTGGCTATCCATGTCTCATAACCGCAATCCTTCAGTTCCTGTTGTGTCCAGAACAACTCTTCATCCTGAAAGTCATCTGGCGCTATTATAAACAATACTTTTTCCATGTGATCTTCTCTTTTCCTATTTATTTTCATTCAACACTTTATCCTAATCTGCACACTGTTGCAACCGCTTACTTTCACATGTTTATTATACCATACAGACACTTACTCCACTCGAAAAAGAGCCACCCTATCGGAACTGCTAGGATGACTCTCTTAAACAAATATTTTCTAAAGCGCATTGCGGCGAAGCTTATAAAAGTACTGTACGATAGGATGTTTCAGTTTCATCTTATTCTCCATGTCCAAAATTCGTTTTTTTCCGACACGCCTGTCAACCAAAGCCAAAACATTTAACAGAATATCCTGGCTCGCAAGACTCTCTTCAATGGACCGCGTCAAGAAAGTATTCGCAACCGTATTGAAATCAGCTTTGCTTAAAGCTGTCTGGGCTGCAATCATTTCTTTTGCATAACTCTGCAATTTACGGTCTTTGGCAATCACGACCAGACGTTCCTCGGGTACTTTTTCACCCATATCTTTTCTGACCTTTTCAATATCATCCTGACTGACAGGAATGTTTAGGTTAGAATCGCCTTTTATCTCTTGCTCTGATTGGAACCAACGAATCCCGGTTGTTGCATCTTTCATGTTGAACACTTTCTTCTTATCAACAGTGAGGTAGCACTGACCAGCTTTTTCCGGTGTATAGCGGTAGCTGGTGGCGATATATGCCACTCTGCCCGCTAAGGCCGGATAGAGGAAACCCTCCAATTGTTGTTTCATTTTACTCCAGTTCATAAATTACCTCCATCTGTCTTTGGGTTTATTATACATTTTTTTACCTTTAGTCAAGCCTTTATGTACAGAAAAGTAGCCATTCCACACTGAGTAAATCCAGCATTTCTCTAATTAATTCACCATAGTCCGTAGAGCGGTCCGGTGAAAAAGAAAGTAATGATGCCGTTTGAATTCAAAAATCCATGTGCCAAAACAGCTACCCACAGATTATCATACTTATACCGGATGTAACTGAAGAACAGTGCATCGATAAATGTAGTTATGACACCCTCCAAACCTTGTTCAATACGGGAAGAAAGAATCCGAAATTCACGAATGACCAACCGAATGCCATCCCAAAAATACCAAGCAACATTTTGGGAAAGTCCTGCTGCCTTTTGAAGCCCATATTCGCGAATTTTTCTTTTCTTAGGAAGATGAAGAGAGCCCCAATCGCCGAAACAACAATAGTTGGCATGAGAAAGTCATACAGTACGGCGAGTGTCATCAAAACAAGCTCCATTACCGCCAATACAAGCAATCGTCTTTTGGTTTCCATCATTTGTAGCTCCTTCTTTACATTCCGCGTAATGATGAGATAGATATGTATCCTCATGACATTCATGTGATATAATTAACTTGAATCCCTACCAATTAAAATTCGGTTGGGGAAGCCAACATGATTCAGAGTGAGCGTAAGCAGAAACAGTCCACAACTTTTTTGATTTTTTAGGGAGTTGTGCGGAAAATGATAAATAATTGGAGAGGATGGTTTATTATGACTCAATCGGTATTGACTATTTGCTGTTATGAAACGAAAATTGCTCCTGGTGCTTACTTCCATCTGAAAACAGACTGGTTTGAAAGTGATCAAGAAATTCAAACAATCATTATTGATCAAGATCATGTCTTTTCTAAGTTAATTTCACTTTATCCCAAGAATTTTGTCATGTACTTGGAACAGGATTCAGAGGGAAGTATTTACCGGACCAATTATCCTATCTTCATCCAACAAGGTAATGATTACTTTGAGGTAGATTGGAAAAAAGAACACAAGCTCTAATACGCAACTATAAAAAAGCGCTGCGCTGCGCTTTTTTATATGCTTTCAGTATAATGGGTGTAACTATCCATGATTGCTTGCCACCCGGCTTTTTGCATTTCCACGGGGTTCTCGTCTTCAGCGTCAAACCATTCTTCGATTTTTACCTTACCGTCTGCTTCACTAAAACGAATCTCAACTTGTCGCTTATCCGGCATCGTATAACTGATTTTTTTATGTTCAATTATTTCATCGTAAATCCCTTCAAAATCAAAGCCTACGCTACCATCTTTTGCTTCCATTCTGGAAAGGAATTTCCCTCCGTTACGCAAATCGTTTTTAGCTTCGGTGGTATGCCAATCTTCGGATGCTTGATTCCACTTTACGATATGCTTGGGATCATTCCATGTTTCCCAAACAGTTTTCATAGGTGCATCGACCATCGTTGCTACTTTTATTTTTTCTGCCATTTGAAACACTCCTTATCGCTTTTAACCATCACAGAATGAGCTGAATTCACTTAAACAACACTTGGTTGCCTTCCTGGGAGACAATGAAGTCTTTTATTTTTTCCAAAAAAGAAAACCAGTTCTCACCTTCGAGATGTCCTTTAATCATACGCTGGTTTTCAGCATAATAGTCGATCGTCAACTTACAGGAATTTTCTGCACTATCCTTAGGCACATTCGACAGTCCCAAAGCATCTAGCAATTTACTTACCTCATTTGAATCTTGATACAGATGATAAAAAAACTTCTGTGAATTCTTCCGCTTGGCATACTCCAAGCTGCCACCTTTGCGATCAATCATCACAGTCTCATCATCGAATTCCAGATATACACGTTCAATCTGGTCTGAAGGCGTTCCGCCACCAAAAACAAACCGACTAGGAATCCCAATAGATTCACGAATTAATTGCTGTTCAACTTCTTCGCCTGGAAGTGGCATCGAACAAAACCATCCTAAATTGGAACGGAGCTGAAGTTTCTTGGCAGGCTCTTTCATTTATTCATCCCTCTTTCAATCACATTTTCATTTTTTTATTATGGAAGTTCCCCAATACAATCGTTGCCAAACTCGCTCCAATCAAAGCCCAAACCATATCCCAATGACTGTCGAAAATATCCCCCTGCGTTCCCATGACAGCATCAACCGGTACATTTAAAATTTTAACCAATGCAAATTCTCCCAATTCGTAAGCGGCACTCAAGCCTAAACATGAAATGATGACGATGAAGGTTGCCATCTTTCCTCGTTTCACGTAGCCACCTTTTAAGTACAATTCTTTAAATAAAAAAGCGGGTACGAACCCTTGAGAAAAATGACCAACGCGGTCGAAATAATTTCGTTGCCATCCAAACTGTTCTTTCAATTGATTAAACAAGGGATTGAGGGAGTAGGTATAGTGCGCACCATAAAACAATAACAATACATACAGAACAACCATTATATAGGCGAAATTCGAAAAGCGGAACCGAGGATAAAGAATAACCATAAATACGATGAGTAATACAGCACCAATTGTCTGTCCAATCCAGGCGAAACGATCTAAAGGGTTAATGGCAGATACAACATAAGCGACGAATACCAAAGCCAAGAGAATAAGGTGTAATGTTTCAACTTCTTTCGGATTTTCGCCCATCTCTTCCACTCCCTCCTTAGAGACTATCCTCTTAATCTGTCACTTAACAATTTCTCCCGGAACAGCTGGATAATCAGCATATCTTTCATCAAACGTTGCAGAATAGATTTCGCTCGTATCGCGTTTGACGAAGTAATAGGACACATTTCCGTCAGTGGTGACTTCGAAAGGATAATAGAAACCACCTTCCGCTTCGTCCTCGAACTGATAACCCATTATTTCCTTCGCCACAATACGACTGCTAGGGAAACGTTCTTCAATCAATTCTTGGGCTTCCATGTTACTTATGACATACCATTCTTCTGTAGAGATGATTTCTATCATTTCTATCGGTTCCCCACTCTCGGGGTCAAATAGAACTAGAGAGACGGGATACGCGCGCGTTGATAAGGCAATAAACAGCTGCACTTCTTTTGTTTTCCCTGCTCCCAGTGTCATATCTTTATCATAAAATTCTTCATCCAGATGATAAGTTACATCATTTTTATTTACCTGCTCCGTCATGTCAGCGAACTTTGGCCAAATATAACCATCCTCAGGGACCCCTAAGACCCCAAATCTCTGTGATAATTCAAGCTCTGAATCAGAATAATTGGTCACTTTCACATTCATGAAAAGATAAGTACCATCAATGACTTCTTCCAGTGGTTGACCTGCCATTCCAAACTCCCTATTGATGAATATATTGGTAGAATAAGCAGATGAAACCAATACCATCATCTTCGCGACCGTTACTTCTTCATTCATCGGAATGGCAGTCATTTCTTCAGAAATAACCACTTCAGAAGATTCGGCTTCGTTTTGAGTTGGGCCACAAGCCCCCAATAGAACCAACAATAGAAACCACAGCTGAATATGAAAAATTATCTTTTTATCATTCACCATACTCACCCTTCTCACTTACCAGACGAGCAACCGCTTTCTCAATGCCATTATAACCACGCGCAATCTTTTAATCAAAACTGGAGCCTTTTTGTCGCTACCAAACATAAACGTGAACTACTCGGGCATGAATGCCCGAGCTTCTGGGAACAACGCTGCCTTACCCGATGGGTTTCCAACGGGCAGCGGGTACGTCTCTTGACCAGAGCCAGTCCCCGGCTCGTGCCGTTTACCGTCCGGCGGACGCTTTGGCAAGGATATTCCTTGCAGCATTGATATCCCGGTCGTGATGCGCGTGGCATCCCGGACAGGTCCATTCGCGGATGTGGAGCGGCTTCTTTCCGTCCGGACGCCCGCAGGCAGAACAATCCTGGCTCGTGTAAGACGCGTTAACCAGGACCAGGTTCTTTCCATACCACGCGCACTTGTATGCCAGCATGGACTTGATTATCGCCCAGCTGGCGTCCGCGATGGAGCGGGAAAGTTTCCGGTTCTTCATCATGTTTTGGG
>NZ_JBQPRC010000012.1:0-55306 GCF_052266745.1 Jeotgalibaca sp. A127 | reverse complement strand
TTTGAGCCGAAGGCACTCCATTACAAGGAGGAAAAGCGCCGACAAGAAGAAAAAGAAAAAGCCAAAGCGAGTTAGTCTTCGCTTTGACTTTCATTTGGTCCACCAACACTATTTGACATAGAACCTATAATATATATTTCAAAAGACAGATTAAACTATCTACATACTATTTAGAGGCTCTATTCATACTACTCTCTAAAAAATACATTAACTATTTTAAGGTATCTCTTCTTAATTCAACTATTATCAGATAGCTTTTTTATTCTACTCCCAACGCCTTAAATACAGCATCTTCAGCGCTGTTGTAAAAGATTAGGTTAAATGCCCCAATCAACTCAGCTGGGGCAGTTCCCAGGTCAGCTGCAGAGGATAGCGGGAGTAAAATTTTCTTTGCTCCTGCATCCAAACAGACTTGTAAAGTATTGGCCAACTCTTCAACCTTTAGCAAGGTTCCACCAATACTCAAGTCTCCTAAAATAACTGCTGAACTAATGACTGGCTTATTAAGAGCAGTGGAACAAATCGCAACCAACGTAGAGAGAGTCAGGTAATGTGTCATACCTATACCGTTCAAATCTTGTACGTTCACTAAATAATCTTTAACAGTGGTACTAATGCTATTACTAATAGTATTTCCATTAGCTCGGAGGTACTTAAAGGCTGTATCCATCGCTTCTTTAGCTTGAGAATTGGATCCCAATCCGGTACGTTCAAACTTACCGGATCCAGCAGTCATTTGCGTTTCTAACTTAAAAACGCCCATCATGCCGCTTTTTCCGCGTGAAACGGTAAAGATGTGTCCCGGTTTATTTATTCCCTCCGGTATAAGAGTACCCCCACCTTGTTCAGGAACGGGGACGTATTCTTCAGAAAAGGTCTCCTTATCAATATAAGAAAAATTAACATCGTAAAATTCCATTCCGCCAATGGTCTTGAGCTGTTCCTTCACGCGACGGCGCATCTCCATTGCAAAACGGAGAATTTCTTCAATCTGTTCTTTGCTAAATTCCCCATCCGGATAAATTAATTTCACTAAACCGGAAATGGTTCTTTTAACGCCAATAACGTCTCTCTGATTCAACTGTTTTCCAATCATAAAGTACTTGTCATAAGCATCACCATAGGATATTTTTCTCATTTCCCGCATAGCCTCTGACAGGTAGTCGGTTATAAACCCATAGTCATTTGTAAAATGATCAGGATGATATTTAGGTATTTCCCATCCTGGTAGGTAGCAGTGAATCCGATCAAGGAAAGCTGTATCATTCGCCATAGCATCAGGAAAAGGTTCGAACAAATGAGATGTCTTTAAAATGGCATCGACACTTTGATTGATATTACCAACAAATACCATAGAAGCTGAGGCATTTTTTTCTTCTTTTCCACGAGCAAATGATCCGGAGGCCATATAGTCTTTCATAATTTGAATACCGTCTTTATCCTTAAAGGTAATACCTGCGACTTCATCAAATGCTACACAATCCCACGTACCTACCAGGCCGATTTGTCTGCTAGCCATGTTATAGAAAAGGTTAGCGACTGTTGTTTGGCCACCCGAAACTAAAATACTATTCGGGCTTATTTCTTTGTAGACATGAGATTTACCGGTTCCACGAGGACCTAATTCAACAAAATTATAATTATTTTCGACTAAAGGAATGAGACGAGTCAAGTGAAGCCATTTTTCCCTTTTTGTGAACTGATTCGGCTCCATCCCAGTACTTCTTAAAATAACGTCGATCCATTCTTCTTCAGTAAAGCTTGCCCGTGCAGATTTTAATTCGTCCATATCTATTCCCGGCATTTGAATAGGGGTTAATTTATTAATCAAGAAGGGATTTCGGCGTTTATCAGCTTCATCATAAAAATAATCCATTTGCACGATACACCAAATCCCCCCACTCAATAACCGTTCATATTGAGAAGGATAGGACTCCGAAATAGGGACCCCTTTAATACCCAGATTCGAAAATTCTGCTTCGTAAATATCTTCTTTATAATTTAAATTAACTGATATTTTATCTATGACGGTATAACTTCCTGTTTCCCTTAGCTTAGAAATGATTTTTTGAGCCTCGTCGGGACGTACGTAATTACGAGCCAGGATATCCTTGACCGTTTTAACGCCTTCTTCAATGACTTCTTCCTCAACAGAGGAGCAGTACATGCCGAGCAGATACTCCAAGACATAGACTGGCACGTTGGCCCCTTCTTTAATCTTTTTTGTTAAATCCTTACGGACAATTTTACCAGGGAAGTTATGGAGTAACTTGATGGTAGCAAGATTACTACCGTCTTCTTGTAACGTAATAGCCATCTTCTCACCTCTCCTTCATGCTAATATCAGAACCCAAAATCCCCGGCAAATGCAATATCCACCATAATCTCATGCCGCATTATTCTTAAACCCGTTTGTTCATTTATGGCTACTAGATAATATTTATTACTACGATTATAGGTTTGATTCTTAAGGCTAAAACGTAATTTGAATAGTCGTTTTGAGGCATCGGATTCCTTATTGTTTGCAACATGAATATTTTCATTGGAGATTAGGTTTTCTTCTTCATCCATGAAGAAGACTTTGTAAGTTGCCGGTTTGACGACATTACTGATTGCTTCTTTTTGAATAAAATCAAGGTTAAGAATCAAATTAGTGACTTTATGCAAGGAACTGACAAGTGAAATCTTGGCATCTTCTGTTTCTACGTATCCTCTTTGAGTTTTTACTTGGACAACCGGTATCAGCAGCTCTTGTGGTGAGGAGCCCCCGTGCACATAGTTTTGTCCACCGCCCGGTATCTTGAATACATTAGAAGTAGAAGGGTAAACAACGTAGCGCCCGTCGTCCTCATCGATGACATCCTTTAAAGACATGCTTTGTGTCCCAATTTCTTCATAAATGTTTTCCGTAACAATAAAACGTCGGTTTATTTGATCCGTTTTTTCGAAAAACTTCTCGATTTTAGCGCCCTCTTCCAGCTTTTCTCGCTTATAGATAAAGCCATGATCGGCTGTCACAAGGAAGCTGCTGGCGGAAATTTGGGTTGTCAAACGTTTGATTAGAGTAAAAATTTCTGTAATCGCTTCTTCACAGGAATTAAATACCTCATCTTCAGAAACCGCTTTGTCGCCTCGGCCATCGATTTGGTTATGGTAAATATAGATTGTTGACTTTCCTTGGAACGTGTCGCGTAGGTCTTGTTGCTTCATCCGTTTTACTTCGTCAAATTGAATGCAAAGGGAATCAGGATCCACCGCTTGTAGAATGTCCTGCCGCGCTTTCAGTGTATCCGTTGGTTTTCCATCTACTTTTACTGCATAGTCCTCTGAAATGGTAAGGGCGCGATGAGGCAGGAGCGAAGCCATTCCTAGTTGCGTATAAGAAGGCAAGACACCAATCTGTGGTTCAATGGTAGCTGACGTTTTTTCATCGCGCTGGAATCGTTTCACCAATTCTTTGGCTACTTCATAACGCAGTCCATCTGAAATAATCACAATGGTCCGTTCCCGATTGCCACGGACAAAGTTCTTGTAAAAGTCTTTTTGAAGTTTAAACTGGTCCTTCATTTTTTCATAGGAGAACAGCTCATTGAACTTCTTGATAATGACATCCAAGTAGCGATTCGTATAAATATTCTCTACCAAGCTTCTCAAGTCATCGTACTTATGCACGTCACTTAACTGGTCATAGTAATAGTAAAACTTACGGTAATGGGTATCAACGAAATAAGTTTGCTCATCATATTGTTTGATAAGGGTTAAAATATCATTTTCTGGCACAAAGGTTGCAGAGTTGATAACGTAGTAGGCATGCTTCAACATGTGATATTCCCGTGTATAGCGCTCCGAAAAATGCTTGGTATCACGGTACTTTGTTAGTTGCGGGATTGTTTTTCCTTCAATCTCTGCATTTAAGTCTTCTGCTAGTAGCCTTCCAATCATCCACTTAATCATGATTTCGTCCGCAATCGGAAAGACCTCCAGATCGACTACTTCTTGAGAAGGTAGAGTGGATAGTGTCCTTTCCCCATCGATATATCTAAAGATTTTCTCTGAGAGGCCATTGAACTTCTCACGGTACAAGATGCTATTCATCATCTGATCCATGAAGGACCGGACACTCCCTGCCTTGGTAGCCAAATAAGGTTTTAGAGAATTGGGCAAGTCTCCTTTAATGGTCTTTGATGTATACGTGACAAAGAACGTCATGAGGAGCTTTACAATACTAGGGTTCTCGTCTATATAACCAAACTCTTGGCTGCATAGTTTCCAGAATGCTTCATCTAACTGATACTTCTCAAATTCAGCCAAGTAGCCTGAATTTTCCAAATCATCTTCTACTAGGATCGTTCGTACCACTTCTTCAAAAGTGGGGTTTTTTGATTTCGTCAACGCGCTCATCAAACCAACTTCAATGGTCTCGGTTGTATAGTGATCCAATTCCAAGTCATAGAAGCGCTGGGTCCGATCTTTGGCCGCAAAGAACTTCAAGTATTTTTGAATCACATGCTTGTAAGTCTCTGGAATATTTAAATCCACCATCAATAAAGAAGCTCGGTCAGCAAAGAACTCTTTGGAATATTTAATTGTGTCAGCCAAATGGTTGTCCCGTGAAGGTGGCTTTGGATAAGGCGCATACACCAAGTAATTGCCTTCTGGGTCTGTTCGCTCTAATAATATTTTGGTTTGGAACAGATTGGTTTTGGTGAGATGAATCACCTTAGCTTTTTCCAATCGTAAGTCTGTGATATCCGCTTCAAATTCACCTTTATCGTCATACCAGAACACGATATTACGAGTATCTCCGTTAAACTCTTGATTCAACTTATCAGAAATCTGATTTAAACTTAATTGCGCCACTTCTTCACCTCCATTTATTTAATCTTCGCTAGAATTTGATGGAATTTACCCTTGCTATCTGTTTGTACTTTGTCATAGTTTACTTTGACACCATCATCTAAATCAATCCCAACACGCTCCAAGGCCATATGACCTAAACGTTCATCATAGTCGCGACATTCCTTCAGTTGCTTGGTTACTTTTTCCAGTTGTTTTTGTAATTGAGTGGATTCCTTAGCATCTTTACTATTGGCTATGTCATCTTGTAAGTTAACAATCGTTCTTTCGTAGGCTCTTTGTACTGGATGTAAATAGTCTACCCTTACTTTACCGGTTGTGTCTTCATCGTATCGATGCATGTAGACTAAGGCTTTGAAGCCGTTTTGCTTGCCGCTGTCGTATAACCAATAGATGGGTCTCTTATAATAATCTTTACAATGGCTTTTGAAAAAGTCCTTTGTAAAGTAATTTTTAATAATTTCGCGCGGAGTTGCTCCTCTGCCGTTTAAATTTTCAGCAATATATTCAAGATTTTTTTCAAGAGTTTTCATTCCATACACTTCTTTGACAAAAGAAATAAATCTCTCTGTAATTTCATCTTCAAAGTATTCATGTTCAGAAATAAGGAGTATATTATCTTTAGTAGGAATAAAGGTCTTATATATATTATCATTCCATTTTCCGCCTGCATAAACTAATCCACTCATATTAAGAGTGTATCTGCCAAACATACACCCAACCGCATACGATATAAAACTTTTTACTTCCCGATTACTATCAGCTTTACGAATGGAGATTTGATTCTCTTCAATTTCATGATCTAACTTAATATCCATACTATACAACTCAATAAATCCTCTATCTAATTTTTCTTCATTCTTTTTTAGTTTTATATACCTTATTTGTGTTATCTTATCCCATTTCTCAAAAGAAACTTCTATGCTATCATTACCATTTATTAAAGGATGCTTTTTAAAATCCCAAGAAAATTCATAACTATCCCAATCGTGCTTAACTAAACAGATGTTTTCATCGACAACTTGATTAATTTCCTCCATTTTTTGTTGATTAATTATTATAGGTATTCTTGATATATTACCTGTTTCATAGTGGATTGTCTCAGAGAACACTTTTAAGAATTCGGGAGCTACAGAAGACTGAAGAAACGCTAATATATATTTAATCTTATCTGTTTCTCCAGTTATCTTCATTCCAGAATCACTAAATAAAAATCCTGTAGGTGAGTATCTACTCGAAAAGCTAGCTGAAGAAATCTTCCCCCATGTTACTCCCTCCAAAAAGTATTTATCTCTCGATGGTAAATTGTTTCCACTTCTTAATAAGAGGTTGTAGTTTTCTTCGTCAAACTTTAAAACTTCATAATTATTACCGTACCAACGTTTATACCCTCCCCCTTTATTTACAGGAACGTATTTTTTTTCCTTATTCCACATATCTTCTTTAGATTTAGCATCATAAATAAAAAGTTTGAAATCTATTTCATGCCAGAATCTATAGAAAAATTTATTATCCCCACTGGCAAGCCCTTGCCTTGGTTTTGCAATTTCTCCGATACTTGGATAATTTTCGAAATAAGATATCATTTTTTTTGTCGCCCAATAAGCTATGTTATTACCAGGTATTTTTTCATAAGCTTTTTTAGATGTAGTGAAAAAATTCTTTGCATTGAAAAAATTTTGTTTTTTTTCTAAAGGATTGTTATAACCATTTAATCTTATATATTTTGCTGTGTATGTTGCATAATTACTGTTTCTTAAAATAAATGATGTTGTTTGAACTACTTCACCTTGTATTTCCTCAAAGGCTCTTGACCCTAAATGTGTCATGTTTAGAATATCAAAAGTGAAAATTCTTTTTCTTAATTTCTCATAGCTACTTAAATACATCCAAGAATGCTGAGTTATCATGGCAACAAATCTGTGTTTTTTTGCCATTTTCATGCACTGCTCAATAAAGACAGCATATAAATCATATCTGCTAACCGGAAAATATTTTTTAACATACGTATCTATTGTAGAATTCATCTTATCGGATCCCATATAAGGCGGATTAGTTATTACGACATCATATTTCTGGGTCATTACTTCACCAAGCGATATAAGTCTCTTTAGTTCCTGTTGTGTAATTTCAATTCCTATGTTGTCAAAGGAAATTTGTTTATCGATGATTAAATTATTTGAAAATCGGGTGAGCAAACTCCATGCATAGCTACCTATATTTAATATTGATCCATATTCTTTAGCATTTCTAAATGAGTCTAATAAAGAATTGAATTGATGAATAGCATTATTTTTTTCATTATCATTTAATGATTGACCAAAAAAATTTAAATGGCTTCTATTGATTTTGTTACTTTCCAAAATCACATAAATATTTAAATTAACTTTCCTGTCTAGAAAATTTCGATCATACTGTCTTGCCTTCATCATTATAGAAAAATAAGATAATTGATAGGCTCGATTATCTATATCAAGACCATAAAGGTTCTTTTCTATTATATTTCTCACAGCTTGTTTCTTTGTGTAACCACAGCTTTCATAAATCTGTAAGAGTACATCGAAAGAATAAATTAATATATGTCCACTACCCATTGCAGGATCAATTACTTTTATTTCTTCTGGTTTAATATTCTTATATTCATCACGAATTCTATTTAAACTTTCTTTAACCTTTTTTTCCTGTTGAGGTTCATCAATGTAATAATTCCACCCGTTTCTAAGATCGATATCATAATGCCCTTCTAACCACAATCGCCCTAATGAATTCTCTACCATATACTTAACAATCCACTCTGGTGTGAATAATTGAGTCGCTGCGGGAATCTCATGTTTTTCTATTCTCTTAGACTTTGGCCTTCCAAAAACTTCTGCTTTAAGTTCTGTGTTGTAATATTGATACAGCCAACCTATAATTTCAATTTGGCCATTTCCGTTCTCACTATTCACATCAAAGTTCTCTTCAGGAACATCATGAACCAATTTATAGATAACTCCTTCTACATCATTATAAGAAACAGTAAGTAGCAGTTCGGTATAGTCATTGGTCTTTTCGAATAATTCAGGTAAATTTGAATTCAAAGCATTGCATTGTTTGATAAATAAGTATTGAAATAGTTCATCCATAGCAAGATTACTGCCATCTGTTTTGAGCTCAATGATGGTTTCTTTTTCTTTTGCATTAAATTGAAAATTGCTTTCAAATACATGTCTGATGAACTCTGGTTCGTTGACGCCTTCTACTCCAGAAGACAAGATTCGCATCCGATCAGGCATATAGTTATTCACTTCCATAAACCGAATCGCAATAATCCGGTTAAACCATGTGTAGGCCACTTCTTCGATCAATGTCTCATAAGCTATAGAGTAGCTGGATCCTTGCGTTCTTTTTTCTAGTTCTCTAATGAGTCCATTGCGCTGCTCGATTGCCTTTCCTTCAATCCGATAAGGTTCTTGCATACCAATATCAAATAACTGAAGATTCCCAGTAGAGGTCGAGAGTGGTTTTTGAATGCCGCTCTCAGTGACACCAATCATGGCTGCTTTATTCTTGATATCATTGATGAGTTTATTTCTCGCATAAACCGCAAAGATTTTAATTGCTGCTTTATCGATACTTTGAGATGTGATGTTCTTGACGATTGTGTTATCCATAACCTGCTCCTTTAAATAAATAATTAAAATTCAATGTTTACGATGGTATCCTCTTGTAGCATCTCCATGAGTCGTGTCCGTAAGGCTTGTAGATATCGTTCAATATCCTGCTCGGTTTCGACTTGCCAGGTAGTGGAAGGATTGATTGTTTTAATGCTGACGTGTTTTTTTGTTTTACTTTTCACTGTAATTTGAGGTTCAGTTCCACCTTTAGATTCAGGTTCTATTACTCTCGCCAATTTTTCTTTTTCATTGGCTATTTCTGCCAAGAAACGAACCTTTAAGGTATCAGCTTCAATCGAAACCGTATTCACCTTTGCGACATCTACAGATTCTTGCGCTTTATCCACTAGCTTTTTGAACGCCTGACGGTATCGATGTACTAACTTATCTTCTAAGCTAGTACCGATTAACTCCTCATCGATCCTTTGTTTGGCATTCTCGATGTCTTGCAATACTGGGACAGTATGCTCATCTAATAGATTCGAATATATTTCCACAAATTGCTCAATATAACTTGGTAAGTCTTTAATAAGATTCGCATTAATCGGTTTGTTTAGGACGTTATTTATCGAAACGATTAAGTCTTCTAATTCCTGATTGACAATAAAAGTTTTACTATCTTCATAGATCTGAACTTTACTTGACGCATTATCCCAATGTTCTTTTTGTTTACCACTGAAGAAAGTCTGAAGTGGTGGATAGTCGTCTGCTAAATCTAGATAATCCGTTTGGTGTTCATCAATATATTTAAAGATTTTAGCGGTATTTTTCATTTGTAAGGGTTGAGATAACAGTTCGATACCACTTTCAATGATTCTTTTCCCTGGATATTTATTCATAGAATAGTATGTTTTCAGTTGCTGCATATTCTCTATCATTTTTTTCGATGACTCCAGGAAGGCATAAACCATTTCGTCCATGTTAGCTGTCGTGATGGACTGCTTAAATAAGTCCAAGCTGACATCCTTGAGTGCTCGTTTGAATCGTTCTGGAATCGTTTCTTTTTCTTCGATCAATAATTTTTCGGCATACGTTCTTTTCGTTAAATAATCAAACACTTTATCAGTAGTGCCTCTCAATAAGGACACAGACTCACCGTTCATAATTAACCCTATTTGATCACTATGAAAGGCTTTAGCAATGATCCATGCAACATCTGTATCCGTGTAACCATAAGGTGCCTTAGAGAACCGTTCTTTGATTACTTTCAATGAAACCTTTGAATGTCCCTGTGTCTTGAGGTGAATGAAGTCGGTAACTTCTTTGATGGCAAATGAGTTTTCAATCACTTCCATATCCAAAGATATCGTGTTACTGATATCCTGCTTTAATAAGTTACGAACATCTATGTCGTCTTTGGGAGCATCAATATAAGGTAATTTGTGATATACCGTATTAACGACCCGATCGAGTGCTTCGTTGATACGGATCTTGAAGTCCTTTACAGGAGTCTGAATCCGATCCCCATTGATATATAAATCGGCTTCTTTTAAAGCTTCTTGTAAAAATAACTTAGCGCGATTCTTATGTTCTCTTGATTCTCGTTGTTTAATGGACTTGATCTCGTCAAACTGAGGTATATTATTGGCGTTCGCATAGCCAATATATTTATCAATCTTTAAGGCAGCTCGCATTTCATTCAGAAAACCAGCATCATTTGGCAGGTTGACATAGACATGTTGCCCATCACTACTGGCCATCCGCAGCATCTGATCATCCCCGTTGATTCCGGACTGAGGGGTCACGATTTTAATACCGAAATCGTTATGTTGATTAGCACGATATACGTTGTCATCAACAAACTGGTTGAAACTGAAAACATAACGGTTATTAAAATTTGGATAGCGATATTTCTTTTCGGGATAAATATCTTCAAAAATAAGTTCGGCTATTTTATTAGTAACCTCTCCCGTTTCGATCAGTTGACTTTCTATTTCACGATTAATTTCTTGTTCTTCATTTGTCAGGAAGATATAAATATCGCCGTTCTTCTGTATCAGCATTTGACGCGCAAGAATGTCTAAGGCGGACTGTACATTCTCCTTCAAATCACGACGGTCTTGATTCAGGTTAGACACCATTAAACTAGTCAGATTTTCAACGTTGGCTTCGATTTCTTTAACATATTTGACCATGAAGAGTGTCTTCAATACATTGACATTGAAGTTATCTGACTCATGATTGGGATTGATGTATTCGTTCTCTAGAGCACGAGAAATAACCCCAGCATGACTATGATCTAGAAATTGTTGCAAGGCATCATAAAAGATATTAAAAGGAACTAATACGCCGTCTTCTTTGTCTTTGATACTCTCGGCAGACTCTTTAAATAGAGCTAACATGGAACGTTCCCCTTCCGATAAGTGCTTCCCTGAAGCACCATGCGTCCGGATAGACGTTAAGACACTAGCTAAAATATTGAACTGATACGGGATGAAAGGATAGACTTCACTAAAGTTATGCATATCGGCATATAATTTCTTTTCGATGCCATCATTAAACAGAATCAGATTTCGAATAATCGTTTCCTTTGTCTCATATAGAATAGACAGCGTGTCGCTGGCAGCGTCTGTTTTCTTCAAGATTCTCATCTTAATCACTTCATCCACATTGGCAGATGTCAAACTCAAGCGGGTATCAAAACGGCCTTGGATTTTGGAGAAATCATTGCCCTTAATCTCTGTGATATGGTCAATGTCTTGTTGACTGGTTACCACAATCCAGACTTTCCCTTTACAGGCAGTCCCCAAATCTTCCGTAACGGTCTGCAGATTCAACATTAACTCGGAATCTTCCCCAATGTACTGACCAATTTCATCTACTAAGAAGACGACATGATGGTTTTTTGGTTTAGTAGCTAGGTAATCTTTTACCAGGTCTGCTAGACGATCGATACTAATGGGATACGGTTTGGTAGATTCTCGTTTCCAATCTTGGGCAGACTCTTCACTCATCATGTTTATCTCTACAAGCACTTTTGCTACTTTGTCTTTATAGAAGTTAAAGCGATTACGAGTTTCGATCCATTCTTTCCCAGTAAGCTCGATATATTTTTCTTGGAACTCATCATAAAGACCGTCTAGAACCAATTGTCTTTCTAAATCAGCCACATAAGGGAAGATGCCGCTAAAGCCTTGCATCTCATTAAACACTTTCAAGAAAACATTCACAATTGCATCCTTGCTCTTCTTCCCAGCCGTTTCACTTTTAGAATCAATATTAAAGAGCACGACATCGGTCGAAATAGTACTGGCCAATTTCATATCAGCCACGACCATAGGATCCATAATTTTATTGTCATCCAAGAAGTAATCTAGGGCTTGTTTACCTGCTACTTCTTTATTTTCTAAGAGATAAGATAATATCTTCAAGAAGTGAGATTTACCACTCCCAAAGAAACCTGACACCCAGACACCCATTTTATCTGTATTGCCTGTAATGCCCCGCTTATAACTAGAAAAGAAATCTCTAAAGTGCTTTTGCAATTCTTTGGTTACAACGTATTCTTCCAATTCTTGCCGGATATTCTCGTTGTCGTCTTGACCGACTTTTATGACGCCTTTAATATCTCTGTCGATTGGTTTTGCAAACATATCTTTAATTAACATAGTTTAGTTGCCTCCTATTTTACGAGTTCAAACGCTCGATAATAATTATCATCTTTAAATTCTGAAAAGAGCATTAATGAAAGACCATCATATTTGCCCGGATAAAATAAAACAACTGGTGCACGATCAAAGACTTGATGAAGGTTGTTTAATATTTTATGTGACCGAACAAAAGGAAATATTTTTCCGATGCCGATTATAAATACCACCGCATCCTTTGGACTATGTTCCTCAATGTATCTAGCAAAATAATTGTCATTTTGGTTCATTTCCAATAAGGCACTCACTGATTCAATGAGATAATCCATGCCATCTTCAGCTTCCATCTCGTAACAAGCTTCTAATAATCCCTCGGCTTCAATAAAATCGAGCATGATGTCGTAAACATCAAATACAACTAATTCGAAGCCATCCAATCCTGGAGTGTTTTTTCTCTTTAAATAATCAACCTGTTCTCTTACCCTTAGCTCTGTATCAGCTGGATAATCAAACACATAGTAACCTACCTCATTACCTAGTCCTTTATTTTCACGAAAGGAAGGCTTTATAATCTCTGTGTGGATTAAATTGAGACGTTCTTCTAAACTTTTGACCATTAAGCTACCCCCATTATCGCTTTGTAATACGGCTGCCACTCAGAGTTCTGAAGCAAGTCTTCTAGAGCTTGATCCATCACTGGAAGCTGATAGCGATTGATTTTACCATTCACCTCAAGGAAACCTGCTTCTCGTAAAAATGTTTTGTAGGCACCTGCTAACCTTTTTAAGGTCGCATCAGTAAATGAAGCCACCTTTTCATTATGTTGCACTTTATTCTTGAAGAAAATCCGTAGGCTGCTATCTTCTAGTTCTTTTTTACCGATTAGCCTATCTTCTCTGTATACCTCATACATAAATTCAAAAAAAAGTCTGTTATTTTCCATAATGGCTATCAAATTGATCATTTTCTGAGTGCCTATGTCGAATGAAAGGAAATTCTCTATGACTTCATCCGGTAAAGCGTCTACTCGCTTTACTAACGTCGAAGCCATTCTTCTGCCAGTATCCGCTGAAGGCGCCAAGTATACGTTCTCTACTTTTTGGATTATTTTTATATCTTTGCCACTCATACCTTCATTAAATAGTTCGATGGTTTTCTTGAACTCGGTAAACCAGAAGCCTTTATTCACTAAATCGGCTGAATATTTATTCTTATTCAAATAAATGTTCCTCCTTTGTATCATTAAGGTATTCGACTATATCCCCAATATCACACTCTAACACTTTACAAATTCGTCCTAATACTTCCATACTAACATTTTGATTTTTCCCTAGTTTTGCCAACGTTGCAGAAGTAATTCCCGCTGCATCTCTTAATTCTACTTTATTCATTTCCTTATCTATTAGTATTTTCCAAAGCCTGTTATATCGGTAGCCCAATCGGGTTCCTCCTTGTGCATCAATATATAGAATAAAAGTTTAATTTCATAAACATTTACACCCTTTTAATATACCATATAAAACATCAGAGAAAGCTGTTATTCTAATTTTTTTATATACTCAAAACTTAAAATTGATAAAATTCATTAAACCAAAAAGTCTCCTTATAAAGTAGTTTCACTTTTAAGTGTCTACTATACAGGGAGGTATCAGTTTGCCTTCATCATCCAATTTTATTATCTATTAGTTATTTAGAATTCATCATAAATTAAAAAACCTCATTTACTTATGGTACGGTTCTGCGCATCATATTGTACTGCGGTTTATTCTGTTATCCCCATTTACGTGCAATACGCATGTGGGTATCACTCGAAACGAATAAATTCTATAATCAGTTATGGGTTGATTATCAAATGAACTTAAGCCCGCTTCTTTTAATAAGAAAACGGGCCAATTTAAATAATTCATTTTTTGTGGCGGATTTTATAATGAACTTAGCCATTTAAAATAAAAAAAACGCCACGTGAATTCCATGTTATATTGAAGTTACCACAACTCTCAATAGACAAGGATGAATTCACATGACGCAAACCCATGATAACACTGTTTCACGCAAGGGAAAACATCTTTCCTACTCAGAACGTTGCCAAATCGCTATCCTGAAAAAGGAAGGCTATTCCAACCGTCAGATTGCCAAAGTGCTGGGACGTGTTCCGCAAACCATAAACAATGAGATTGATCGCGGAACCATCACCCAGTTAAAACGCCAAACGCAAAATGGAAAAGTGTATGACACCTACTATTCTGTTTATGACGCTGATGCAGGACAGGCCTTCTATGAAAAGCAACGACTGAACTGTGGCAGACGCCCCAAATGGGCGAACACAAATGCCTTCATTGATTGGGCAGATGACAAAATGTTAAATGAAAAATGGTCGCCGGACGTCGTGGTCGGATTTGCCAGAAAACACGAGCTGTTCGATTGTGCCATCATTCCTAGCACAACCGCTCTTTATCAATGGATTGACCGCGGAATCATGCGAACAAAGAACATGGACTTGCTTGAAAAACTGTCCCGTAAAATCAAAGCGGTCCGCCCAGGACACCGTCCCAACAAGCGTGTTCTCGGGACGTCAATTGAAGAACGCCCTAAAGAAGTTGAAACACGGGAAACGTTCGGTCATTGGGAAATCGACACGGTAGTGGGAAACAAGACCAAGTCGGATGCCGTGCTGCTGACGCTGGCTGAACGGCAGACACGCTTTGAAGTCATCCTAAAGTTGAACGGGAAGGACACCGAATCGGTGGACCAAGCGGTTCAACAGCTAAGAGAACGGGCTGGCGCTAACTTCGATCAATTATTTAAGACCGTTACATCCGACAATGGCTCGGAGTTTTCGGGGCTACACGATGCTCTGCAAGATGTAGATGACGTCTATTTCAGCCACCCCTATGCTTCTTGGGAGCGTGGGACGAGCGAAAACCAGCACAAATTAATTCGCCGTTTCGTCCCCAAGGGAAGCCCGATTAGTGAGGTGAGCGAGAACCAGATTTTGCGGATCCAGCGTTGGATGAACGATTACCCGCGGAAAATTTTGTGTTATGCGACACCACATGACACATTCGTCCAGGCATTCAAGCAAGAACGGTTGGTGGCTTGACCCATTATTCCTTGATAACGATCCTCCCTCGGGACATGGCTTCATGTCTGGAAAGCTGGCCTGGGGCCAGAATCGTCTGAAGACTATCATACCTCAGTTCATTATCAAGGCCTCACTGATTTAGAATAACGAGGCAGTTACGGTATCAAACAAATGAGTTACCTGTAGTGGCTAACTTAAAATTGAAATTTACGATATTATAAATTTGAATGATTAGTATCATTTATTCACTGTATACTCAAAAATGAACGGTAAATACCCACCTCGGCAAAAGTCGATGTGGGTATTTTGTTGCTCAAATTAATATTAGGAGGAAATATTATGAATACTATTTTATTAGTGCAGTTAACCTCTACAACAGCAGTAGCTGAATTTGCACGTGATTTTATCGGTGATAACGATCGAGAAACATTGATTGTCATCGGTATCAACACAAAATCAGCCATCAATTTCATCTCAATTGCTTCTATCGGTTCACTCAATGCAACGGTTGCGACACCTAGAGAGATTTTCAAAACCGCCATTATCCGAAACTGTTCCCGAATCATATTGGCACACAACCATCCTAGTTATGATATCAGCCCTTCTCAAGCAGATATTGATTTTACAAATCGGATTGAAAAAGCAGGCGAATTAGTTGGGATTGAATTACTCGACCATGTTATCGTTTCACCAACCAACCATTTTTCTTTTCTAGCCAATGATTTCTTAAACAATGGAGGGATATCACATGAGTAATGAATCACTTGCCCTTGAATGGCTCAGCAAATACTTAGGTCGGACAATAACCATCGATGAAATCGGCTATGAGTCGAACGTATTTGATTATGAAGAACTGGATGACATGCTTCTACCTGAAGAAGATTTTTCCATATTCAAAAGTTACAAACAACTGCTCACCCATGTTTATAACGTTATACTAGTTTGGAAAATAGACAAAAAGCAGTACTATAAAAAGCACACAATAAAAAATCAGATTACCGTAACTATTCATAAATAGCTGCGGTAATCTGATTTTTATAACCACTTAAAAACTTTAGTGTCCGTTTTCATCCCAATCGTTATAAGAGTCGAAGTTATGGTCAGGATCTACAGCATCCCATCCCGCTTGTGCTAGAAAATTACTACAATTTTTGCAATAGTAATCTCCATCTTCAAATCCATCAGAGTCGAGCTCTCTTTTAGTAAATTCTCCGCCACATTCTTGACACGTATACTTTTTCATATTTTAAACTCCTAGCTCTATAAATTTTCGTAGATTAATATTAAATGTATACCCGTATATCATTAATAATTCGTTGGTATACCTAATGCTCTCACTACAATATAAATTACTTTTCAACCCATCGTTGTTCATTTTTCTAAAACAAGTTTTAAATCGTCTAATACTGACGAACAATTTAGGATATAGTGTTTCTAATTTTTATACAGTAAATTCACCTATGCTTCTGTATCTTCCTCTAAAATATTATCTTTGGATATGCTACTTTTAAATCCGCATTCCGTACATTTCCATAGATATTTATTATCATCAAAGTTATTCTGATTGTTAAGGTATGCACCACATTTATCGCAATACCAATCGATATCTGGAAATCTTTTAGGCATATTTCTTCCTCCAATTTAATAGTAATGTTTTAATATATCCGTACTTAGATAAACTTAATATACAATATGTAATTACCAATCAAGTTCCGAGCTACTTACCCCTTGACTTAGAAGATATTTCTTCAAGTCATCAAAAAACTCATCTTCTTTATCTGGCGGACTAGAAATCTCATTATCGAAACTTCCTGTAGATTCGTCCCAACTATAGCTTACGTTATACACTCCACTCTCGGGATCCCAATCTATATCAGAATAAAAATTGATTTCCCCTTCGATAATTTCATTGACAGGCTCTCCTATAACATTTGAAGGAGACATTTCTACCTTAAAATCGTAAGTTTTGTTGAATTCATAATACTCTCGTTTACCATTATTTGACTGATTACTCATTTGTTCCTCTCCGTTCTCTCGATTTTAGTATTGGCGAACGTAAAGCTCTAGTTAAAATGAATTCGCTTACATTTATTATATCAGCTTAAGATAAATATAAATACTCTAATTTTATTTATTAATATACCCTTAAATTTATACCAGTAAATATTTGAAAACCTGTCATTCCTTATAGAAAAAACCTATTTAAAATAACTATTCATAACTGAAAAGGTATTTTGAAATAGGTTATTTCGTCATCAGTAGACCAGCTTTTTCACTACATCTAATATTAAAAAATGCGAAAATACAAATTTTACATACTATCCCTCAACATCCCATGAGCGAACCCCACTATCCCTTCATACCTACCACTCTCAATAAGCCTCTCCAACTCCATTAAATTCACGCCTCGCACAATAATCTGTTGCTTATTTTCCAATACCGAGATGTTTACCCGGATTACTTGATCAGGCACCTCCCACATGGTCGGATACAAGATAATGGGATTAATCTTCCCTTCACCAATGGACAAACCATAATTAGAGAGTTGGTACAAATCCGATGTGGATACATTATTCTCAATCAAATTTTTATATTTAAAATCAATGATAGTATGTAGTTTACCACCTTGAAAAACCATCAAGTCAGGTCGGATAGAAACCGGCGCTTTATTAAAAGGATTTGAATCATCCTCGTATTTAAAAATCGTTCGATTGGAAACCTCAGCCATAAATTGAAATTCAGGGACATAAACATTAAAAACCTTGGTTAAGTAATTCTGGAATAAGCTGTTCATGTTAACCCAAATCGATTTACCGAGTCGATTTCCTTGTGCGATACCAGTAACCGTTAATAACCAGCTTAAATACTTCAGCGGAATTTTGTAGGCCTCTTCCAGTCTTGTTAATCGAGAAACTATCCCATCAAGAAATTTGATACTGAGGGGGACAGTTGAAACGGAAGTGTAGGTTCGTAACAATAGATTGATTTTATTGACTATAAAGGGATTGTTACTCTCTTTTTTAAAGTACAATAGCCCGGATTTGATTACTTGATTCAGTGGTTGATTGATTTGAAGCATTTGGTATTCAATCGGTGTCCGTTCTGTGACAACTCCTTGTTTTACGAGTTCTTTAAGGTTTATTTTACCTTTGATGTACATTTCATTGTTGTGCACTGAAACGTACTTCTTTCTGATTTGAGCACTCAGCTTTTCAACTAAATCAAGCCATTGAAGAATTAATAAATCACGAAAGGAGTTTTCTCCCACGCCTAATTGGGCTAAATTTTCTTCATTAGCTGGAATAAACCCATGCAGGAATCCAATCATTCTCATCATCGAGAGAGAGGTAATTTTAGGCTCGATTACTAATGAAAAAGACTGATTCGCTTCAAATCCGACATTTGAATTAGCAGTAATTAGGATTCCTTCATTAGTGAGACTCGTTTTGATGATGTTTCTTTTTTGTAAATCGAGCAATTCCTGAAGTGTCGCATTATCATAATCTGACAGCTTTACTGTCTCCCATTCTTTCATATGGATTGTTTTTAAGACCATCATAGCACCTGTTCATCTAAGGCTTCGACCAAGTCAGAAAATTTCGTCTCTGACAGTAAATCATTTCTAAGACGATTTGATGAATCAAATATTTTTCGCCCTAATATTTTTTTTAGTTGATCGGTATTGTTGTAGGTATATTCCTCCAGTAATGGGATAATCTCATACTTAATAACATCAACGAACTGTGCGGGTTCAGAAATTACCGCTCCTTTTGAAAGGAAATAAGAATGTCCAATTTGTAAATCCCTGCCTTCTGATCCCAGTGTATCTACAATTCGTTCATTAACAGCAAGGAGCCAGTCACTTATATTGATTTCAGCTCCGGTTGTTACTTGTTCAAGCTCCAGGTCTTCACCCGTTCCTTCTTCATCCACTAACACTGGGGACTCTTGGATAACTTGATTTATTAGTTCGTAATCTGTTTCCAGGTTTATAAAACCGAAGCGGCGTCTTAAAGCTAAATCAATCAGGGAGACTGATTTATCAGCATTATTCATTGTTCCAATTATGTAGAGGTTACTAGGTACCGTAAACCTATCTTTTGAAACTGAAAGGGCAATATACTCACCACGTTTGGTATTTTCGATTGAGTAAATCAATTCACCAAAAACTTTCGTCAAATCTGTCCGATTGATTTCGTCTAAAATCAAGTAATAATTTTTATCGGGTTTCAATGCAGCTTTGTTTGCGAATTCTTTTAATACACCTTCTTTTACATTAAAAACTAGACCACCATTGATATTTTCAGGACGTAAGCCTTCTACAAATTCTTCATAACCGTAGTTTGAATGCATGACAACTACTTTGATTTGTTCAGAATTTCTAACTTGGTCTTGTTCCTCAAAGCGTAAATTAACAAAACTATTTTGGTAGTTTTGTCGAGCCACTAATTCATACACCGTATTTAAGGCCCAATACGATTTACCGGTTCCTGGTGCGCCTGTCAGTATAATTTGCTTCTTCTTCATCAGTAGCGAGTTGATTTCCCTCATAATCCCTTTAAGTGGTTTTATTTCTTTTCTGTTTGGCAAGATTGTAGAACAAACCGTGTCGCCCTTCTCAACTGCCAGTTCCACGTTTACTTGATCTTTTATAGGGTAGATTCTGTTGATTAGTTTTGGCACTTTTCCACTGATTTCAAAAGTATCTTTGACTTTGTGCCAAACAATGGGCACACGGTGTTGAAAGGCTTCCTCGCTTATAAATTCATACTCCCCCTTTAAAACGCCAACATACTTAGCTTCCCGCTCATCAACAAGCAAAAGTACATCGTTACGCTTCAGGCCTATCGTTAATGAATTGATTTGTGTAGCACTATACTCCCGATAATCAATTCCTTTAGTAAACTCTCTCAACTCTTTTGTGGAGGTAAAGTCAGATAAGTCTCTGTTTAATTTTATAGGTGGGAAGAAATATTCTGATTGAATCATTTTATCAAGGTCTGATACAGAATATTTGTTGAGTTCCACTTTATAGTAATTTGTTGAACCTAACTCGAAGACGGAATAAACAATTTTGCTTAAATTTGGATGTGTCAAGCCAATCCTTTTTACAAGTTCGTTATAAAGGAAGTCAAGAATATAGGTGTTGTTTTCTTCCTCCACCGAAATTTCATTTACAAATGGATGCTTGAGCTTTACCAATAAGGATCTGAAAGTGTTCGTTGAGGAAAAATCTGTAACTTTTTCTGGATAAAAAAGATGGAAATATTTATGAACCCACCCATATTGATAAAAGCGAGCAAGTTCTTGATCCACTTCAATCGCTTTAATCATTTCGCGAACATCTTCTAAAGTTTCATGCGGGCTATTCTCAATGTGATGATGTAGTTTAACTAGGTTTTGGCTAATTTCATAAGCTCTTTCTTGTGCCGCCTGATCGGAAATAGGAACTTGAGAATTTCCCTCCCATTTTACCCATTGATCGAACTTATTAGAATGAAAAATCGTGAATTTACCAGCCGTTCCCCCACCGATGCCGCCAAAGTTACTTGTATTGAAATCCTCATCATTTTTAAATTCCAAATGATAAACCAGACTATCTCTATTTTTTGAGTTCATCAAGTTTTCAAGAGCTTCCTCCGGTGTCATCCTCTCTAATACTTCTTTCGAAAATTTGGTTGTAAAATAATTGCGTTGTTCTGCTAATAAATCATCGTTCACAAAATTTATAGAACTTTTTAAACGCTCGTATTGTTGACACAGGAAACCAACTATTTCTTCAATATTTTTTTCCATACTGTTCCTCCTTAATTATTATATAAGACTCCTACATACGTTCACTTTTCATCATATATAACTGCGCTTTTTACTACCCTAACTTTCTTACGAATACCTTTAATAGAGTGTTACTATTAACTTTCTATATATCTTCAACTGGTACAAATACTCTTTGTTTATTATTATCGGTAAGAATATATAGTAATTCTGCCTCTTTGAATTGTAATTCAACGACTTCATCAATAATATTATCAATTCCATCGCTCTCTTTGTTTTGTTTCATATCTTTTTTTACCCTGTTCAAGTTTTGGTCCTCTAAAACAATTTTTTCCTTTACCTTATTAACATCGCTTTTTGTTTTAAGAAAAAACCCCGTCTTAATCCCAACTTCTGATAGAAAACCCCAACCATTAAAAATATGAAGATCTGTTAATTTATCTAGGCTTTCCTCATGTTTTTTCTTTTTATCAGCCAATTCTTCACTACTCTGCTGACGTTTATTCGAATAAATCTTTTCAACTTCTTTATCGATATTATGATAAAAACCATTAGAATAATTCTGTTCTAATTGCTTTGTTAATCCATTAATAACTTCTATTGAATTCCCTAGTTTCATTCTGGTACCTATCTCAATTAACTCAGCGAATAAAGATAATTTATTAGCTTCAAAAGCAATTGTCATTGTGAAATTAATATCCCTCAGTTTTTCTTCTTCAACTTTAGAATCAAGCTTCAAGCTCAGCTCTCTTTCTTGCCTTTTCAAACGATATATATATTCTTCATGAACTTCATCTGCTGTTTTTTTATAGTTTCTAATCGAAGATACATCAATAACATCAACAAATTCTCTATTTGCAATTTCAGTCAAACTCTTTCTTGCTGCAATCAAACGCCCAATATTAGCATCATGATGAATATTTAGAAGCTCTTCTAACTTTGCATCCATTTCTGTCATTTGAGCCGTAATTTTATGCAAATAGTAAGTGCCTGATACAGCAGACATCGCTTGCATGCCTGCTGAAAGAATAATTGCTGGATTCATTGACGCACTTAAACCAACATTAGCAAAACCAGCGTGTCCAACTAAGTGTCCCGATGTATCTCGTACCATTGTTGTTGTAGTTCCATTTGCGAATTTTGATAGATTGGCGGGATTTGCAGTGGCAGTAAATAATCCATTAGGTGCTTGTTTAACAATTTGCGCTAACGTCATCCCTTGATTAGCGACATGCAGTCCAGACTGTGAAACGTTACCCATCATCAATGATACGTCAGGTACAAAGACTTCCTTGTATTTTGTGTCTTCTTCCAATTTATAGTCAGTAACTTTTTCCAAAAAGAGTTCTCCACCTATAGGATTAGAGATAATAATTTCATTGATTTGATTTAAGTTATTAGGCATATTGTCTTCAAGCATTTAATCTATCTCCTCTATTTTTCAATATATAAACTACACATGGAATTGAATAAAGATGATTATTGCAATACAAATCTAAAAATCATTTTCAAAAATGGAATTCCTTCTTACTATAAAAAGGGACATTTTGATCGCATAGCTGTATGACCACGGCTCGCAATTAAAATACTCCATTAAGATTCATTAAAAAAATCTGAATCCAATCTTCGAATTACATAAGTATTCGTTACGGATACCCCTAGGTTATTCTCAATCATCAAACGGGCAAGTTTATCACCATCTATCAGAACAATTTTGGTCGACAACTGTTTTGTTGCATATTCTATCGCCTGCTTACTAAACTTCGCAGTGGTAATATATAATCCTTTACTAGCTCCTTGCCCTAATAAAGCTCCTACAAATTTTTGTATTTCAGGCCTGCTGACACTCCCGTCTTTGGCCCACTTCTTTGCTTGAATATAAATCTGATCAAATCCCAGTTTATCTTCTTTAATGATGCCATCAATCCCTTCGTCACCACTCTTCTCGGTAACCAATCCATTTTCAGACAAACTTCCCCCATAACCCATGGATAGTAACAAGTTAACAACCAAATACTCGAACGCGTCAGGTGTCATTTTTGTTACCTCAGTCAATACTTCCTCTACCAAGCCCTCAAAAATTAAACCATATGCTTGATCCATTTTTTCTTCAGGGCTCTCTCCTTCATTATTGGATACCGCTGTGGGTTTAGATGGATCAAGACTCTCTGTTTCCGGTTTAAAGAATTCTCTGAATTCTGAGAACTGTTCTAAATAACTATTACCGAAACCATGAGGATTTTCTTTCAAAGCATTCCGGCCTCTTGGTGATATTATGAATATTGCTCTGCTAGGGCTCTCAATGAAACCCGCTTTTTTCAAATACGTTCTAGCCCAACCTACCCGGCTATCGAAAACATATTGAGTTCCGCTTGGGATACGCGCAATACGTTCTTCTTCTGACAATTTCCATTTTCCTGCAATTTTTTCTCGAATTTCTTTCAAAGTGTGTACTTTCCCGTCGGAAAGAACTTCTAAAAAATCATAGTAAATTTCATCATACTTAGGAATCATCACGCACTTCTCCTTGCTTGCATTATTATCGTCATATTTGAATTAAAATCGACTGTATGTTCAATTGTAAACATACATATATTGTAAAATTGTACTGTATTATTTAAAAGCAAGAAAACAAATTTTTAATCCATAACTATGCCTACACTTATAAGCAAGCTGACTTGGATAACTTTATTATGCTCCATTCGCAATAAGCCAAAACGGGTAATTTATTTTATTTTTATTATCTCAATATTATTAAACTTAATCAATATTACTTGGAACTATTAAGTTAAGGAAATCGGTCGCGATTATTGATGTTAATGATGCGTATATTCACAAATGCCATCAGCACTTAAATAATCGGAAATCAGCAGAGTGTTATAACCTTAAAAAGTAGAAAGCCCTTAATTATGAACTGTTACAGACTATCTTGAATTGATTCCACAATTTTTCCGGTCTTACAAAAAATTGTGAAGACTTATTACTTTTATTAGTTACTGCATGAATAAATCATAAGAAGACTTCCATGTTAGTTACCTTGACAAAGCATACTTAATCATTTATAATAGTTAACACAAGTTAATCATTAACAACTATGAACGAAAGGATGGTTCGATGGAAAACAATCCGAATACACCTGTCACTGAAATCCTCACACACATCAATCGCTTAAAGCTACAACGTCGCTCCCAACAAAAAACTGGGCGCGGAACCGGCATCGTTCTTTCTTACCTCTATGACAATGACACTAACGTCATTCCCAGCGAGCTCGGAAAAATGATGAATGTCTCTACGCCCCGTATCACGACTATTCTCAATAAACTGGAAGCTAAAAACCTGATTGAACGTAAAATTTCACCTGAAGATCGCCGCAATGTTTTTATTACCTTGAGTAATGAAGGCCGAAAGATGGCCGCAGAGAAAAAAGCCCAACAGGAAAAGCTTATTCAAACGCTGGTGAGTCGGGTCGATGAACAGGACATCCAGGCTTTTATCCGCGTATTGGACGCACTGGAAATAGTTATCGATGAACAAGGTTGGGAACTTTAATAGAGGAGCGTGATTGATTGAGAAGAATCAACACAAGAGAACTAGACAAAGAAATTACTGCGCAGCCACCAAAAGTCACAAGCCAATTACTGAAACGCATCTATTTATATTTGAAACCTTATCAACTTCAAGTCGGCTTAAGTATTCTTGTTATTCTCTTTGCTTCTCTCCTCGGTGTTCTGCCCTCCATGCTGACCGGTCGGATCATCGACGAAGGCTTTATCGGCGGAAACTTCAACAAACTCGTCACCCTCATCGCAGCATCGTTTTTCGTTTTAATTTTGACAGGACTGGTCGGTCTTTTGCAAAGTTACTTGGGTTCCTGGCTGTCTCAAAACATTGGAAAAGATATGCGCAACCACATGTACGGCCACCTTCAAAAACTCTCGCAAGGCTTTTACTCTTCCGGCAAACAAGGCGAAATCATTACGCGTATGACCAGTGATATCAGCGGTGTTCAAAGTTTCGTCACGGGAACATTGACGCAAACCATCGCCAATCTCGCAACACTCACTACCTCCATGATCGCTATGTTCCAACTAAACGGGGCCTTAGCAATCGTAGCCATTCTCATTATTCCGCTATTAATTTTTCCGATTAAATTAGTCGGGAAAAAACGTTGGGAACTGACCAACGAATCCCAAGATTTAAATGATGAAGCCAACGAGCTCTTAAACGAAACTTTGAGTGTCAGCGGCCAGCAGCTCGTCAAATTATTTACCAAAGAAGAAGCGGAGTACGCGCGTTACAGTTCGATTAATGAAAATCTGACAAAAGTTAAAATAAAAGAAACTACAGTCGGCCGTTGGTTCAGGATGATTGCCCAAACTTTCGTCGAAGCCGGTCCGATGTTCATTTATTTGGTCGGTGGTTTTATGATCCTCATAAATAATTACCAAGGGCTGACAGTTGGGGATATAACCGTCTTGGTTGCCTTGATGTCCCGCATGTACAGACCGGTGATGCAACTGATGGATATCCAGATTGAATTTATCCGCTCACTCGCCCTCTTTACGCGTATTTTCGATTATTTAGATATGCCGGTAGATATTGAAAATAAACCCGATGCGACGCTTCCAAACACTCTTACCGGTGACCTCAGCTTTAACGCTGTCACGTTCCATTACAACGAACAGTCTCCTATTCTAAAAGATATCAATTTCCAAGTGAACGAAGGCGAAACGCTCGCGATTGTCGGTCCTTCCGGCGCTGGTAAATCAACTATTTTCAATCTTATCCCCCGCCTTTACGATGTGATTGGCGGCGAGATTAAAATGGGTGGTCACGATATCAGAGACTTGGATCTTCATTTCCTGCGACAGAATATCGGGTTGGTTACCCAGGAAACGTACCTCTTCAACGCATCCATCCGCGAAAATTTACTCTACGCCAAGAGTGATGCGACTGAAGAAGAACTGATTCAAGCCTGTAAAGAAGCCAACATCCACACCTTCATTTCCAATCTGCCGGATGGTTACAACACACAAGTTGGAAATCGCGGCATTAAGCTGTCCGGTGGTGAAAAACAACGCCTATCCATTGCCCGCGTGTTTCTGAAAGATCCAAAAATCTTGATTTTGGACGAAGCAACCTCCAGTTTAGATTCGCTTTCGGAAGGTTTGATCCAAGAAGCCTTAAGTTCCTTGCTTAAAAACAAAACAAGCTTGGTCATTGCGCATCGCTTATCGACAGTCATGTCTGCCGATAAAATCATCGTTTTGGAAAATGGCCAAGAAGTCGAAAGAGGCACGCATCAACAGCTGCTGCAAAATGACGGCATGTACAAATTGATGTACGAAACCCAGTTCAAGCCGTACCTCAATGAGGATAGGACGCTCGTGTCCGCGTAGAATAAACGAAAGAAGCCCCACCGTAATCAGCTGTTGATTACAGTGGGGCTTCTTGCATTATTTACTCTTCTTATTTGATGCTTGGAGGGTCTTCAAGAGGATATCAAATTGCCCCTTGAAGGACGTGATATCATCAAAGATATCTTCACCTTCGTTCAATAATTTGACAGTTACCCAGCCCAATGCAGCTGTAATCGTACTGGCCACTGCACCGTTTATCGCTGCCCCAGCAACAGTCCCTACAGTCGGTACCATTTTCAAAAGATTCCCGACAACACTTCTGCCTAATCCCACGACAACAAGCTCTTTAGATAATGCAGAGCCTAAGTTCTCTGACCATGACTGCCCGAATGTTTTATGCAGGCGTGACATCATTGTCAGTTGAACAGGGACTAATAGAAACGCATCCGAGAAAGGAATTGGTGAACAACCAATAATTGCAGCTGTCAACGTCGCAGCATGAATAGTTTTATAACATTTATTCCGGATCTCAGGATCAACCCCTACAAGAAACTCATCAAAGATCTTTTCATACTGCTCTTTACTGTTCGATAATATTTTTTCAGCTTGTTGTTTAGATTTATCAAATGATCCCATTATTATCGTCGCTGTCTTTTGAGGCAGCTTCTTTAGTACTTCATTGAAGAACATGGAAAATTCATTGGTTTCTTCCATAATAACTTCTTCTCCATCTTCTTGTTTTTTCTTCTTGAATGAATTTTTATCAAACCTTTTTTTCATTAATAATCTCTCTTTCTATTATAGGATGTGTATTTCTTACGAATTCGCATACAATGAGAGCGTTTTATTTTTTCGATAATTATATCATATCAAAAATGAGACGCTAACAATTTTAATGATTGAAACTGATCACAGAAAAGAGGAATAGTGAATCTTCTAATTTCAACTTCCTGTGTTTCCTATAAACTTAACACATTATAAAAGACCTTATTTTGTAACTCTCACAAAACAAGGTCTTTTATATTCTAATTTTTTTACACATATAATCCCCAGCGGCTTAACTATCCAGTTATTAAATAGCCTACATAGCTACGAAAGCATCTCGCGTTAGTGTCACAGGCGTACCCGGCTCCGTTAATAATGCTAAGGCATTTTCCAATTCAGCCAGGAGTAGTCTATCAAGTATTATCTCCATGTTGTTTCAGATCCTATCTTAAATATCCCAACCAGCAATATTTTTTGATTACGCAAAAGTCAGCCCCAAATCACCAACTTTTGCGTAAAGAATGCCACAATTGTGCAAAGGGCATCCTCCTACAATCAAACCTTTGCGTACTAAATGGCTTTTCGACGCAAAGGTCATCCTAAATCGCTTAACTTTTGCACAACCAACCTGTCCTATCAAGAACGTCGCAGAAAGGGAGACGGATTACCGGACACCTCTGGATCACAATCAATGATTATTGGTATTTTGGACATACTTGATTACAGTCTCCTTAAACTCAGCTCTAAAACGTGCTAAGTCAACTCCCGTAATCATTTGTACATTCGATTTTTGGGGAGCGCGAATCCGAGCATCCACATAAGTCATACCTCTTGTTTCACAGCTGTCATAACTGACATCAATTTTCAAATCCTCTGTTTCAAAAACTTCAGGATGAAGTAGGTGTACCAGAGGGACAACATCATTCGGGGTGCAACTCATGCCAAAACCCAAGCTATTATAAATAGACATTGAATTCTCATTAATCGTCAACATAAACTGCCCTAGTCTCTCATCATATGACGCAATTTCATTTAAATCTTCTTTATAGAGTCTTGCTAATTCAGTTACATCTAAACCTGCTAGGACAATAGGAAGACCAGAGTTGACAACGACGTGCGCAGCATGTGGATCAACGTAGAAATTAAATTCACCTGTCGTTGTAATATTTCCGCCTTTGAGTCCGCCACCCATAATGATTATCTTTTCAATTTTATCTGCCAGTTCTGGATAAGCTTTCAGTAAAATGGCGACATTCGTTAGCGGTCCAACCGCTGCTATGATTACTTTCTCCGTTGTATTTCGTAAGATATCAACATATGATTCAAGAGCAGTTTTTTCGGATAAAGGTGCAAAGCTGTCAAATTCGTACCCACTCATCCCATTGGCACCATGGATATCATCGGCAAAACTTGGTTTTACCACTAATGGCATATTACTTCCCCGACAAATAGGTATATCATGGCGATTTAAAAAGGCCAATACACCCTGCGTGTTGTTGGTTGTATGATCAACATTTACGTTTCCCGCTACGGTATGAACGGCCAGAATTTCAATTTCTTCAGAAGCAATGGCATACAACAAAGCCATTGCATCATCTATCCCTGGATCACAATCAATAATAATTTTATGTGTCATTTTATCATTCTCCTATAATTTCGCTCGTCTCATTCGTACGCACACGCAAAAACCCTGCACCAATCATGGGCTTTGTGCAGGGTTTTGCCATCAGTCTTTGCCCAAAACCTCTTCTAATGTAGGAATGGAGTTGGACGCTCCCTTAATACCAATACAGAGACTGCTTGCGATACTTGCGACTCGCAACACTTCCTCCATGGGCTTATCTTGCATAATGCCACCCATCGCATAACCCGTGAATGTATCCCCCGCACAAGTCGTATCCACAACTTCTGTCTTGAAAGCAGCTTGCTTCACAGTACTTTGGCCGTCAAAATATATGACGCCATGCTCCCCGAGTGTCAAAATGATATGACTATTTGGGTAAACTTCATGCATTTTTCGAATGCTCGCATCTGCATCTTCCAAACTTGTAATCGCAAACGCTTCTGTTTCATTCAAAATAAAATAATTGACCTGATCCAAAGGTGCTTGTAGTAAAGTCGCATTCATAGGCGATGGATTTAAAAATACCGTGTGCCCAAACTGCTTTGCACGACTGATAATATAATCAATATTTGAAACTTCATTCTGTGCAAGCACATAACAAGGCTCGTCTTTGAATTGCTCAAAAACAAAATCGATTAAATCTTTTGATAATTCTAAATTCGAACCCCCATCAACAATAATGGCATTTTCTCCAGCCTGGCTAATTTGGATGACGGCATGTCCAGACTGAATGGGACTTTCAAAAATATAATCCGTATGAATGCCATTTTCATGAAGCATCTGTTTTAATTCGCTACCATCCGGGCCCACAACGCCAACATGGTACACGTCGCAGCCAGCGCGACTCAATGAAACAGATTGATTGAGGCCTTTACCACCTAAAAAATCCGAATACTTCAAACTTGAAATCGTCTGGCCAGCCTCAACAAACGCCTCTACTTGATAAGTACGGTCATAATTCAGCGAACCAAAATTTAATACTCGCATAAGACTCCTTCCTTTGTTAAGTAATTAAATACTACAGTTAACGAACACAATACCGTGGAATTGTATGTTTAAAAGATTTTCTAATCTGAAAATATCATATCACTTGAGCACCGTCAATCGCATTAAGATATAACTAGGTTCTATTATCAAGACGAATTGCATCCATATCTTCCTATATCGACCATTTCCGTGTCAATCTTTGCACAACACCAAATCGGGTTAATTTTGTATCTATATCAATTAACTCTACAGGGATATTCTGTTACCGAGTAAAAACGCCTGCTAATAACGCTAAGGCCTTCTCCAATTCAGTGAGGAGTAGTCTACCTAGTATTATCTCCATGTTATTTCAAGTCATTTCTTGAATATCCCAACCAGCAGCATTTTTTGATTACGCAAAAGTCAGCCCAAAATCGCCGACCTTTGCTTAAACAGCCTCACAACTGCGCAAAGGTCCACCTCCCAAGCCAGACCTTTGCGCGCTAAATGGCTTCTCAACGCAAAGGTCACCCTAAATCGCCTAACCTTTGCGTAAACAGACTGTTCCACCTACTCACGACCGGTTAGTGGTGCTCTATAAGGCATCGCCCAACCTAAATCATGAGTAATTTTTGTGTCTATTTATGATACGGCTCCCCTTTAATAATCCGAAACGCCCGATAAACCTGCTCAACCAAAACCAACCGCATCAGCTGATGTGGGAACGTCAACTTCCCAAACGAGATCTCCTCATTGGCGCGTTTGAGTACTTGCTTGCTTAATCCCAGCGAACCGCCGATAATGAAAGTGATATCACTTTTACCGGTGATGCCGAGGTTTTCAATTTTTTTAGCGAAATCAACGGAATCGTATTGTTTGCCGTTAATGGCCAAGGCGAAAACATAGCTTTGATCGCTGACTTTGGCGAGGATGCGTTCGCCTTCTTTGTCCTTGATCATTTCCATTTCCTTGTCACTCAAATTTTCGGGTGCTTTTTCGTCGTTGACCTCGATGATTTCGAGTTTACAGTAGCTGCCCAGACGTTTGACATACTCGGCGATGCCTTGCTTCAAATATTTTTCCTTTAACTTTCCAACTGTTATAATTTTGATATTCATATGATTACGCCCCTTTTTTAAATTCATCTTCATGTTAGAGAACTTTGGGCGTTCGTGCAATACCAAATCGAAAGGAGTGAAGGCTTTGCGCAATTGGATGGATGGTTGGCACACCTCTTTAAAAATTAGTGTCAGTTTTCTGGTCATGATTTTAATCGGTTTTATTTTCCTGATTCTACCTTTCAGCCAGGCTCCCGGTTCGGAAGCGACCTTGTTTGACCACTTTTTCCATGCCGTTTCACTCGTTACCGTGACGGGACTGGTTATTCATCCAGTCGCCCATACCTATTCCCTCTTCGGCCAGATTGTTTCATTAATATTGATGCAGGTGGGCGGGCTGGGACTCATGACCATCGTGGCCAGCGCCATTGCTTTTATGGGCAAAAAAATGAATCTGAGGGACAAAATGGTCGTGCAGGCCAGCATCAACCGCGAAGATGCGACGGATTTCAGATCATTCATGCGTTTGATTTTAAGGTACGTATTTGTTTTCGAAGGTATTGGCTTTATCTTGTTATCATTCCGTTTCGTACCTGATTTTGGTTGGGGAAAAGGCTTGTTTACCGCTTTGTACCTAGCGGTATCTGGGTTTACCAACGGTGGATTTGATACGTTAGGTGCGGTGTCGCTTACTGCGTATGTCCATGACCCCTTGGTTAATATTGTCATAGCCCTACTGATTTTCCTCGGTGGGATTGGTTTCCATGTTTGGTTTGACGTTTCCCAACTCATTCGCAAATGGCCGCAACGAAGCCGACGCAAGAGTTTGCGTTATTTTTTCCAGGAACTCACCCTCCATTCCCGATTGGCTTTGTCGGTCAGTTTATATTTAATTGTCTCGGGGACCCTTACTTTCTTGTTGGTGGAATTCAATAACCCGGATACCATCGGCAATTTTACGACCGGACAAAAATTATTGGCCAGCTTTTTCCAAACGATCACGATGCGGACAGCCGGTATGACTACAATCGATTTTACTGAAGTCCATTCCTTTACGCTGTTCTCATTTATACTTTCGATGTTTGTGGGTGGTTCGCCCGGGAGTACGGCTGGTGGAATCAAAACCACGACGTTTGCGATGGTTGTTTTATTGATCATCAATGAGAGCAAGGGGCAAAAGAACGTTAATATCTGGAACTATACTTTGCCTGTTAATCTGGTTCGAAACGCAGTGGTGATTTTCCTGATTTTCCTGGCGACGTTTATCGCCGGAACGGGCTTGTTGTCGTTATTGAATCCCGAAGTTAATTTTATCTTATTGATGTTTGAATCGGTTTCGGCTATTACAACAGTTGGGATGTCGGCGCGACTGACGCCGACTTTGGGCGTTCTCAGCCGGATTATTTTGATGCTGATGATGTTCATTGGGCGGATTGGGCCGATTACGATGGCTGAAACGTTGGCACGTAAGGATAAAGAAACAAAAAACATCCAATTTACCGATGGAAAAATCATTTTAGGATAAACTTATTCAGGAAAATATTTAACTATCTTTTTCCATTTTTTCGTATTAAAATACATCTATTCTAAAACATTTTCAGAAAGAAAGGGAATGTTCATTTTGCTAAATAGAATGGAGAACTGGACCGCCTCACAAAAAATTGCCTCCAGTTTTGCGACCGTGATATTCATTGGTTCGCTTTTACTATCTTTACCAATCAGTCAACTCCCGACCTCAAACGCTACTTATATAGATAATCTTTTCTCAGCTGTTTCGATGGTATGTGTGACGGGGTTGTTTACCGAGTCCATAGCGGATTCATATACGCTATTTGGGCAAATCGTTTCGATGATACTTATTCAAATCGGCGGGTTGGGACTGATGACCTTGATTGCTTACTTCATCACCCAAATTTCCAAACACAGAATTGGTTTCCGGAATAAACTTGCTGTCCAGGAGGGAATCAACCGCGGGGATGGGAAGGATTTCCGGACCTACATCGGCACCATCATCAAATACACAGCCGTTATTGAAGGGACAGGCATGTTTTTGCTTAGTTTATATTTTGTACCGGAATTTGGTTGGGCAAAAGGTTTGTTTACCTCCATGTTCCTGGCAATTTCCGCCTTTTGTAACGCGGGCTTTGACACGATGGGAAATATAAGTTTAATCGAATATGTTCACAACCCTCTCATTAACCTGGTTATTGCTGCCTTAGTTATTTTGGGCGGAATCGGGTTCTCGGTTTGGTTTGACGTTTCCAACATGGTCCATGCTTCCGTCAAAATGAAGCAAACACCATCATTGATGCGTCGCCTCCGTTCCTTGACCCTTCACACGCGTCTCGCTATAACGGTGACGGCGATTCTGTTGGTAAGTGGGACGATATTGTTTCTACTATTGGAATATTCAAACGATGCCTCCATCGGCACTTTTACTTTCGGGGAAAAAGTACTGGCAAGTTTCTTCCATACGGTGACGATGCGTACCGCAGGCTTTGCATCTCTTGATTATACGACTATCACCCCTATTTCCATGTTCATGAGTGTCATTACCATGTTCATCGGTGGTTCTCCAGGAGGTACGGCCGGCGGGATGAAAACAACCACATTCGCGATTGTCCTGTTAATGATTTATAATGAAATCAGGGGACAGAGTAATGTGAATGTGTTCAATCATACGATTCCCCGCAACGTGGTGCGTCAATCATTAATTATTTTTGTTGCCTTGTTAAGCACGTTGGCGTTGGGGACAAGTTTGTTGTTAATGTTTAATCCGGAAATGAATCCACTGTATTTATTGTTTGAAGCTGTTTCGGCATTAGCGACGGTAGGTGTTTCAGCTAACGTGACTGTTAACTTGGATACACCAAGCCAGTTTGTTGACATGTTCCTCATGTTTGCAGGCCGAATTGGTCCCATCACATTAGTGGATAGTTTGGTTAGAAAAAATAGAGCTGTTAAAGACATTGCCTATACAAAAGGTAACATTATCATTGGTTAGGAGAATCAAGCTATGAGTAAATTAATCGGCATCCTGGGACTTGGTATCTTTGGATCCACCATCGCCAAAACCTTGGCTGAATTCGGTAGTGACGTTATTGCCATCGACAAGGATCAGGATAATGTAAATCGCGTTGAACCTTATATTACTAAAGGGGTAGTCGGGGATTTCACTGATTTGGAACTATTACGAACAATCGGTTTGGAAGACTGTGATGCGGTTGTTATCGCAACGGGAACCTATTTGGAAGCGAGTGTGCTGGGTGTTTTGAACTGCAAGAAATTGGGAATCAAACGTATCATTGCCAAAGCGAAAAACAAGAATTACCGTGAAGTATTGGAAGAAATCGGCTCGACCGTCGTGATTCAACCGGAAAAAGAAGCCGGTATTCGCGTGGCGAAAAACCTGTTACGGACGAATATTGAAGATATTGTGCGTCTGGATGAGTCAACATCGGTGGTGGAATTCTATCCACCAGAGCGTTGGCTAGGTAAAACTTTAATCCAGTTAGACCTACGCCGTAAATACGATATCAATATCATTGGCATGCGCCGTACTAAAAATGGCAAATTACTCGTCTCTTTTGATCCCAATGAACCCATTACTGAAGATTTTGTTTTGGTGGGAATCACGGAATCCGACAAGTTTGAGCAAATCGATTACTTGAATCAATTAAATTAATCATGTTAAAAAGCAGTTGGGAACTTATAAAGTTCTTAACTGCTTTTTATTTTGTGCATAACTGCTCAGTTTTCCACCTCTCCCCACAAGTTATGCACAGAAGTTATCCACATGTACACACGTTCGCTACTATATTTAGGAACTATTTTTGATTTCAATCAAGATGTTGTTTTCTGAAAATATCACTCTATCATGATAAAAAATAGTTATGCCCAGACAACTTTCACAATCTTTATGCTGTTTATTCAACGTTTGATACCGTTTTTTCACAACAGAAGTGAAGTTGTCAACATCGTTTGTGGAAAACTGTGGATAACTTTTTTTTCTTATAAACACCCGAATACTCGGCTTTCAAAAGGTTACTCACATGCTATTTATACTTTTCCTCCTATTTATCCACAAAAAAAGAAAAAAGACACTCCTGAGAGCGTCTTTCTCCACTATCTTTTCCATGTTCGCGGAGCAAATAAGATTAAGATCGGAAATATCTCCAATCTGCCGGCCAACATACTGAAGGAAAGAATAATTTTAGATAAATCATTCAATTCCGCAAAACTATGCGCGGGGCCCACTACTCCCAATGCAGGACCAATATTATTGAAAGTGGCGGCAACCGCACTAAATCCAGATAGGAAATCCGGTGCATCCAACGTTATCAATACAAGTATCCCGGCAAAAAGGAGGAAATAAATGACAAGGTAATTTGCAACACTATGCTTCGTATTTTTGTTTAATGATTTTTTATCGTACAAGACTGTCACTATGCGGCTCGGATTGGCCATTCGTTTAATTTCCGCTACAAATATTTTTGCGTAAACAACGACACGTGACACCTTCAACCCACCAGCAGTGGAACCCGCACAGGCTCCCACAAACATCAACAACAACAAAATCATCTGGGAAAACAGAGGCCATTGACCAAAATCAGCTGTTGAAAACCCGGTAGTTGTAATAATGGAAGAAACAGTGAAGAATACATCCCGAATGAGTTTTAAGATAGAATCATAGGTACTTAACAAATTGAGAGAAATTAAGCCGATTGCCCCAATGACAATCCAGATATACCACTTCAATTCTTCACTTTGCCATACTTGTTTGAACTTCCCGATTAAAAAGAGATAAATAAGATTGAAATTTATCCCAAAGACCAACATCCCGAAGCCGATTACCCATTCAAAGTAAGGTGTTTCGTAAGGCGCTACACTCCCATTTCGAATTCCAAATCCTCCTGTACCGGCCACACCAAATGCATGGAGCAAGGAATCAAAGAAGCTCATGCCCCCGATATACAGGAGTAGCACGACCACCGCCGTCATAGCTAGGTAGATAATATAGAGTAGCCGGGCAGATGTAGATAATTTGGAAACCAGCTTCCCGAAGGTAGGACCTGGTGTTTCTGCCTTCATGATATTGACGGATTGAGAATCGATTTTTGGAAGGATGGCCAGGGCAAAAACCAAAATCCCCATCCCACCGACTAGATGGGTAAAGCTGCGCCAGAACAAACTGGAATAGGCAAGTACTTCCACATCCGTTAGAATACTGGAACCCGTCGTAGTAAAACCACTGCTCGTTTCAAAAAAGGCATCCACCAACGATGGAATATCCCCGTTAATGACAAAGGGCAGTCCCCCAAAAAAAGAAAACAGAATCCAGGACAATGCGACAATAACAAACCCTTCCCGGGCTGTCAGCCTTGTGTTGGTTGGCATTTTAAACGCCAATAATTGTCCCATAACCAACAAGAAAATAATAACCGCGAAGAAGCTCATTTTATAAATGGATGCTTCTTTATAAATAAAGCTCACAATCAATGGAAGAATCAAGAGAAGCGCTTCGACTTGCAATAATCGTCCAACTACATAACGAACAATTTGTTTATTCAAACTGGCATCCCCCTATTTTAAAATATCATCAATATCATCGAAATATTTTTCTTTGGTGATGATAATGACCTGATCCGAAGGTTGAATGCTATCTTGTCCTGTCGGGATGATTAGTTTACGGTTGCGGATAATATAGGCAACCAACAGGTTTTCCTTGGTCGCAAGTTTTTCCAAAGGAATACCAACTGCCTTACTACCGCTTTTGACTTTGAACTGAATGGCTTCTACCTCGTTGTTGGCGAGACGATACAACGCCTCGACATCCGACACCGACGTATTGCCTAAGCTACGCACAAAGCGCAGAATGGAGTTGGCGATGACGCGCTTGGGCGTGATGATGGACTCCATTCCTAATGAATCAAAAATTTTCAACAAAATCTCCCGGTTTACCTTGGTAACGACTTTATCAACATTTTGTTGTAGGGCATAGAGGGAGGCAATAATATTCTCCTCATCTACCCCGGTCAAACTGATAAAAGCACTATAATTTTCAATGCCTTCTTGTTTCAGGACATCTTGATCCGTACCGTCACCGAGAATGATTTCCACATCGGGATAGCTCGCGCTTAAGTCTTCCGCGATTTCTCGATTTCGTTCAATGACTTTTATGGCCATATGGTGGTCTTTGAGCACATCCAACAGATAATACGTTAAACGTCCGCCCCCAATAATTAAAACAGACTGAACGTCTCTTGTTTTACGGCGAATCTTTTTATAGAACTTACGAATGGTGGCTTTATTTCCCAAAACAAATATATGATCACCGATACGAATTGTATTTTGACCGGATGGGATAAACGTCTCGTCCTTACGACGAATGGTACAAACTAGAACATCACCATATCGCGTTCTAAAATCATTCAAGGACATATTTGCCATAGGGCTGTCATTTCGAACCTCTAATTCAATCAATTCAACCTGGTCTTTAGCAAACGACTGGATGCTCAATATATTTGGAAATTTAATAATTCTGGCAATGCTTCGGGCTGATTCCATTTCCGGGTTAATCATCAGATTCACTCCGAGACTTTCACGGAAAGAATCAAAATGTCTGGAATATTCTGGATTACGAACACGTGCAATGGTATATTTAGCACCTAATTTCTGGGCCAAGATACACGCCATAATGTTTACTTCATCTTGCGGTGTAACTGCAATAAAAATATCGCTATTCTCAACACCTGCTTCTTTTTGAATATCGATGCTCGCCCCATTTCCGACAATACCGGAAATATCAACTTGGTTAATAAGTTGTTCAAGACGCATTTCGTTTTTTTCAATGATGATAATATCATTTTCGTCAGTCGCAAGTTCCGCGCATAGGACGGAACCGACTTTACCGCCACCTGCGATGATAATCTTCATGCCAATCTTCCTCTCCAATCACACAATATGTGTATTATGACATAACCATGGCACGTTTTTCATCTATTTTAATAAGAAAAATGGTTTGTTTATTTCTTGAATTTGGTTATTAAACCATTTGAGTGTTAATTTTTTCTTGAAATGGTTTAATTAACCATTATTAAACCATTTGACCGCAATTTTTTCCTTGAAATGGTTTTATTAATCATTATTAAACCATTTGGATCTAAATCCATCGACTAAATGGTTTAATTACTCATAATGGGTTGTTTCATGAGATTACACGACTGACTGTTCAATTTTGGGATCTGAGATGACGTAATTCAGAAAATAGCTTATAATAAAGTTGTAAGCGATTCCATTAATGAAAGGTAGGTTTAGATCAGGATGCCAAATATCTCGTTCATTCGTTTTCTCAATAGGAGGGAAAGTTATGCAAACATACTTATTATTGACTGCACTTATTGGAATTTCTATTTCCGGGGGCACTTTATCGGGTGGTTCAATGGAACGTATCAGCGCCATGGCATACCTGACCGAGCCCCCTTTAGTTGAAGAAGTTATTGTAATCGAAGAATCTTATTTACCTGAAGAAGATATATATATAGAAGAGTCTGAATCGGAAGTCGAAGCAGTGATTGAAGCGGAACCTGAAGAAGAAAGTGTTGCGGAAATTATTGAGGAAAGTGTCGAGGTTGTTGAAGAAGTTGTTTCAACTGAAATAGTTGTCGAAGAGGAATCAGAATCGGAGGAACCTGTAACATTTAACCAGACCGATCAAAGCGATGTGGCGGAAGTGGAATCCGTTCAACCTGAAATTTCTGAAGAAGAATCGGTTGAAGATCAAGAGACACTCGGATTAGCAGCTATCATTGCTGCTTATGGGTTAACGGACTATGACTTCTTTATGGTCTCCTCTCCATCCTACAATGTTTACCAGTATGACTTTTATGCTGACTCCCCTGATGGCACTCATGTCAATCTCATCGGTATCTATCAATATGATGCAACTGAACAAACTACCTTACACATGAACCCTATAACAGGGGTATGGGAGTAGAAATAACTGTACCGGCTCAAAATTTGAGCCGGTATTTTTTGATATTAAACAATCCTATGGGTCTTATCCTGTTTTCCGGTCATCGGAATAACCGATTCCTGCGAGCATGGCATGGCGGATTGAATCGCCTTGCCGTCTTTGGTATAGGTGATAACCCGGTAAAATGGATCATGATAAAATATAAAGGCATACTCATTAGCAAGTGCTTCTTCCATCCACTTTTTCTTCGCCGCAATGGAATCCATTGGGTAATCGTCGACGCCACCAACCCAAAGCGGATTCGTTTGGACAGATGTGATTAAAAGGTCGGCCATATGTAAGAGTGTTTTGTCCTGTTGTTCAAAACGAATCAGGGAATGACCACGGCTATGGCCACCAGTATGAATCATGGTGATGCCCGGAGCCACTTCCAACCTTTCACCAAACGTTTGGACTTGATGTTGAATCGGTTCCCAGTTTTCCTTTAAGTAGGCGTTACGTGTCCGATCTGATGGGTTCCTGACGTCATCCCATTCTTTTTCTTGCACATAAATGATGGCATTCGGATAGGTAGAATGGAGCTTCCCTTCTTCCAAGAAAGTCAGGCCGCCTGCATGATCGTTGTGCATATGCGTCATCATGACTACATCAATATCTTCACGCGTTAAATCAAGGGTGCTCAGACTCGACGCTATATTTCCTATCCTTTGAATGCCGTTATTCCGTTTTGCTTTTTCGTCCATCTTGTCCGGTCCCAGACTTGCATCAATCAGGTAATTTTTTCCGTGATACTGAACTAAAATGGGATCCGTTTTTGCTGGAATACGATTTTGTTCATCTGAAGGATAGTACCGACTCCAAACAGCCTTTGGAACGGGTCCAAATATAATTCCCCCGTCACTTAACATTGTCGTCCCATCCAGCCAAGTAAAAACCATGTCATGAAATGTATAGGTGTCCGCCATTTTTTCACTCCTTCTCTTCTATCATTATATGATAAAAGCCGTACAGCCACATTCAAAAAATGAATGATGGACCGTACGGCTTTAAATTATTGTCTTTTAAATGAAGCAGCACGTTTTTCGATGAAAGCTTGCATGCCTTCTTTTTGGTCCTGCGTACTGAAAAGGAAACTAAAGACACTCTCTTCTAACGTCAACGCGTCGCTAACGGGCATTTCATAACTGGTATTAACCGTACGTTTGGCATTTTCGACAGCAAGTGGTGCGTTACGGACAATATCAGATGCCATCAAACGCGCCTCATCCAACAAGTTTTCCGGTTCAACGACACGGTTGAAAAGCCCGACACGGAGTGCTTCGTCCGCTTTGATGGTCCGTCCGGTAAAGATATATTCCTTCGCCCGGGATAAACCGACAATACGACTGAGACGTTTTGTCGATCCAAATCCGGGAATTACCCCGATTTTCACTTCCGGCTGTCCCACACGGGCATTGGTAGAAGCAATGCGAATATCGCAAGCGAGTGCCAATTCTAAACCACCACCGAGCGCGAAACCATTGATAGCTGCTATCACAGGCTGACGCAAATCAGCGATTTTAGAGAAAACAGTATTCCCCAATGTCGAAAACGTGTGTGCTTCGATTGTATTTTTCGCCAGCATTTCGTTAATGTCTGCTCCAGCTACGAATGATTTATCCCCCGCTCCCGTGATAATTAAAACACGAATCGCCTCGCTACGTGCGATGCTATCAAGAGCCCGTGCTAATTCGGTTAGTACTTCTGTATTTAAGGTATTAAGCGATTGGGGACGATTAATCGTCAATAAGCCAATCCCTTTTTCTACTTTTAATAAGAGGGTATTAAACTTCTCCATGAGCTCTCTCCTTACTTGCATCCATTAAGGCGACTAATACTCCTTTTGTCCTTCAAGCCATGGTTTTGTGATCATCCTTCTTTGAGAATCAGATGAACCACCATAGATAGCCGTCACCTTCGCATCGCGGGTATATCTTTCGATTTCACTATCTTTCATGTAGCCATAGCCACCCGTGAGCTGGATGATTGATTCGGTCGCTTCAACCGCAACATTGGCGGTCAGGAGTTTTGCCATTGCAACTTCGATTGAATTTTGTGTATCTTCCTTAATAACCATCCTCACAAATGCTTCCGATGAATAGATACTCGTTTTTATGTCCGCCATTTTTTGTTGGGTGGATTGGTTATCGATGAGTCGATTGCCGAATTTACGAACCAGGCTCATATAATCCAATCCTTTTTCAAAGGTTCCTTGTGAAATACCAACTGCCTGCATAGCTACTGACAATTTCATCAGATTCATCGTAAATTCCACTTGAGCTGATCCGTTTAGGGTATCTCCGAGTAATGAATCACGTGAAACCCTTACGTTTTCGAGCGTAACGGAAGCTACGGGTAAAGATTTTATCCCCATTTTTGCCATTGGTTCTGAAATCTTTACCCCATTTGCTTTAGAATCAATCAAGAAAATACCAAGTTCCTCCGTACCGTCACTTTGTTTACATTTAGCAGTGATAAACAATAGATCTGCGATTGGTGCGTTGGATATGTATTTCTTGACGCCATCAATAACCCAGCCGTTTTCTGTTTCTGTAGCTGTGGTATGAATATAAAAGGAATCGCCTCTTTCATTCTCCTCCGTCAGACCAAATCCTCCGTAAAGTTCACCGTTAACCAAACCCGTTAAGTACTTCTTTTTTTGTCCCTCTGTTCCGAATTGCGCGATGGGCGTGACAGCATAAAATCCCTGCGTCAACAAGATACTTGCTAAGGCAGCAAATTTCTTGGATACAATTCGGATGGTTTCAAAAAAAGCTGATAAATCTTCAGCGGAATTTGAAGTAAGCAATGAGAAATAACCATTTTGGAAGAAATAACGCATTTCTTCGTGCGGAAATTCATCCGTTTCATCATAATGACGCGCAATGGGAGCCAGTGTCTGGTTTGCATACTCTTCCACGGCTTCTATAAATGGTTGGGATTTTGAATGGTCTGAGGGCATCGAAGAAGTCATCAAGTTGCACCTTCCTTTTATTTTAATTAGTCACGTTTAAGAATCAACGCGTTACCTTGTCCGCCACCGATACACAATGTCGCAAGACCAGTCTTCGCATCACGTTTCATCATTTCGTGTAATAGCGTCGTGATAATACGCGTTCCACTGGCTCCGATTGGGTGACCTAGAGAAATAGCTCCACCATTTACGTTAACGATATCCGTATTCAAGCCTAGTTCTTGGTTCACACAGATTGCTTCTGATGCGAATGCTTCGTTTGATTCAATCAAATCTAGATCAGCAACAGTTAAGCCGGCTTTTTCAAGCGCTTTTTTGGAAGCAGGGATTGGACCTGTTCCCATAATTTGTGGATCTACACCCGCACTTGCGTATGAAGCAATTGTAGCCAATGGTTTGATTCCTAATTCTTCTGCTTTGTCTTTAGACATCAAGATCATGATTGCTGCTGCATCGTTGATTGTTGATGCGTTACCAGCTGTGACTGTACCGCCATCTTTCTTAAAGGCTGGACGAAGTTTTTGTAAACCTTCTAAAGTTGCACCAAAACGTGGGCCTTCGTCTTGGGTTACCATGATTGGCTCACCTTTACGTTGTGGCACGGCAATTGGAACAATCTCGTCAGCGAATTTACCTGCTTTGATGGCAGCTTCTGCACGCAGTTGACTTTCCAATGCAAATGCATCTTGGTCTTCACGTGAAATATCAAATTTTTCAGCAATGTTTTCTGCCGTGATACCCATATGGTAATCATAAAAAGCATCCCATAGACCATCATTAACCAAAGTGTCGATAACTTGACCATTTCCCATACGGCCACCCCAACGGTAGTCATTCATGACGAATGGCGATTGGCTCATGTTTTCAGTTCCCCCAACAGCAACGATGTCGTTATCGCCCGCTACGATGGATTGAACACCTAACATGACAGTCTTAACGCCTGATCCACATACTTGGTTGATCGTGAATGAAGGCACTTCTTTCGGAACGCCTGCATGCATGGATACTTGACGCGCCACGTTTTGCCCTAAGCCTGCACTCAGTACATTTCCGATGATGATTTCATCAAATTTCGCTGGATCCAGGCCGATGCGCTCATAAGATTCTTTTAGAACTTTAGCTCCTAAATCTACGGCTGAGACATTCTTAAACGCGCCACCAAATTTACCCATTGGTGAACGTAGTGCTGAAACAATTACTACTTCTTTCATAAAAAAAATTCCTCCTGATATACTTCAATTGATAAAGATCTTTATATTCGTCTGACTGAACATTACTCCTATTATATAAACCATGAAACGTGAATGAAACGATAAGGTTTTGAAATCGCTTTGTAATATGTTATCCCATCTATAAGTCAGCATTATAACCCTGGCTAGTTATCAATCGGTTGGTAAAAATGATTGATGATATCACTGAAGACGAAGTTTTCGACAGAACTATACTTATCCTTAAAAGGTCTGCATAAATGGAAATTAAACGGGATAAAGTCACGAAAATGCTTCACTTTAATAATTTCGCCAGGGAAGAATTTTTCTACCGGACGTGGCAGCACCGAGACAATATCTTTATTACGGGTCGCTTCAATCAAGTAGTCCCACGATGAAGAAGTAAACTGCAATTGGTCCTGAATGCCATAATTCTCCAATTTTTGTGTCACCAATTGATTCGTCATAAAAGTCGAATTAAAGGTGGCAATTGGATAGCCTTTTAAATCAGACCATTCGAGTTTACCTTTTTGAGCGAGCGCATTATTCGGATCCATAAAAGCAGCCATCTCGTCAATTTGAATAACATGTTGTTCATAATTTTTCGTATCCAGACTTGTTGGTTCTATTAAGATTGCAATGTCAATTTCACCATTTATCAACTTTTTCCGCAAATCATTGCTCCCGTTTTCGATAATTTCCAAATGAACATTGGGGTTATCAAGAACCAGGCTTGGGAAATAGTCGGAAAAATAGACACGCAAAATCAAGGAAGGCAGACCGATACGAATTGTACCTTTTTGTTTCAACCCTTCAACACGCACGATTTCCTGCATCTCTTCATGCTGTTTGACAATCTGCAAGGCGTATTGATAAATAATTTCGCCGGCTCTTGTGAGACTGTGAAGGCGTCCTTGTTTCCGATTGAAAAGTAGTACGTCTTTTTCATATTCAAAATTTGAGATAAATTGACTAAGCGCGGGTTGGCTGATATGAATTTTCCTCGCTGCTAGCGATAAGTTGTAATCGCATTCAACGATGTTAATAAAGTAATACAGTTGTTGAATATCCATTCTTATCATGCCTTTTCTAAGTTTTCGTTTATTAGTTCTATCTTACCTAAGTTCAGCTTATAAAGCCATTATTTTTGACCGAACAATTTATTATGTGCGATTAACAAAATATTGCTATTCTATCTATAATTTATTATTGTTGAGGTCGGACGAACCCCAGTATTTTATTTTGCATGACCATGCGTATTTCTCCGTCTTGGTTTTTGGTTATTGTTTCGACGGTTAAAATGCCTTGCTCCGGTTTGGAACGGGACATTTTAATATCTAAAATTTCCGTTCTGATTTGGAGAATATCTCCCGGCCGGGTTGGGCTTGGCCACTCCAGCTTCACTTCGACGCCGACAAGGTCAAACCCAAAAGGATTTGATTCGACTTGCAGTTTCATCATAATGCCGGCGGTCAACCACCCACTTGAAGCTAAACCTTTGAAAAAAGAATCTTTTGCTTTCTCAGCATCCAGATGAAAATGTTGTGGATCATACTGTTTGGCAAAAGTAATGATTTCTTCTTCCGTAACCTCATAAGTGTCGGAGACATAATAGTCCCCGACCTCACATTCACCGAGCCAAACATCTGTATCTTTCATATTTGTATACACCTCAGTGTTCTTAACTTGTTTTAGCGTTTGACGATCACTGATACGCCTTGGCCGCCACCAACACAAAGTGTTGCCAGACCTGTTTTACTGTCACGTTTTTGCATTTCGTGAACCAACGTCACCAGAATTCTTGCGCCACTGGCACCAACTGGGTGGCCAAGTGCAATCGCCCCGCCGTTCACGTTCGTGATGGAACGGTCAAATCCTAATTCATTGATGACACTCAATGCTTGCGCTCCAAATGCTTCGTTTGCTTCAATCAGTTCTAAATCCCTAACTGTCATATTTGCTTTTTTCAAAGCTTTTTTAGTGGAAGGAATCGGACCTGTTCCCATAATACGTGGGTCTACGCCACCGATACCATAAGAAGCAATCGTAGCTAGCACTTCCAAACCCAGCGCTTCTGCTTTTTCACGAGTCATCAAGATTAAAGCTGCTGCGCCATCATTGATTCCTGAAGCGTTACCGGCTGTGACAGTACCGTCTTTTTTGAAAGCTGGTCTTAGTTTTGCCAAAGTCTCAGCAGTTGTACCAAATTTAGGGAATTCATCTGTGTCAATGACAATGGGATTCCCTTTTCTTTGTGGGATTGAAATGGGAACAATCTCGTCTTTAAAGCGACCGGATGTGATTGCAGCTTCAGCGCGATTTTGACTTTCAAGTGCCAATTGGTCTTGTTCTTCACGTGTAATCCCATATTTTTCAGCAATGTTTTCTGCCGTCACGCCCATGTGGTAATCATGGAACGCATCATGGAGACCGTCATGCAACATGGTGTCGATAATTTCGCCATTACCCATGCGGCCTCCGAAACGATAGTTGGGAAGAATGTATGGCGCACGGGACATATTTTCTGCCCCGCCAACGACAACGACATCACTATCACCCAGCAATACGGATTGCGCCCCACTGACTACTGCCCTTAACCCAGAACCGCAGAGAATATTGACGCTTGTTGCGTGTGCTTCTTGGGGGATTCCGGCATTAATTAATACTTGGCGGGCCACATTCCCTTTATTCCCTGCACTGTAAACATTACCGAATACTACTTCTTTGACTTCTTTAGGATCCAGATTGATGGATGCCATCGCTGCTTTAACAGCAGCAGTACCTAACTCAACCGCAGTGACGTTCTTAAAAACGCCACCGAAACTTCCTATAGCCGTACGTTTCGCTGCAACTATAACAACTTCAGTCATTTTTTTACTTCCTTTTCTTAGTTTAATTGAAACGCGCGTTTATTTGAACGTCTCCAAATTCCCATTTGTTCCGCTTCTTTGATTAGATCTTCTCTAAATTCTGGATGAGCAAGGGAGATAATATCTTCGGCACGTTCCCAAGTTGATTTTCCTTTTAGGTTGACGATGCCGTACTCCGTTACGATGTTTGATACAAGCGAACGTGGTACCGTTACGATTGAACCTTGTGTTAGGAAGTTTTTGATACGTGAGTGACGCACTCCTGACTTATCTACATAAGAAGATGTCATTGCAATGTAGGATTTCCCACCATTTGATTCGTAAGAACCAATTGTAAAGTCTCCTTGACCACCGGTACCGGAAATTTGACGTGTGCCGATTGACTCCGAACTTACTTGTCCATATAAATCGATTTCCATACAGTTATTGATACCAACCATATTTTCTTGTTGTCTGATTACCATTGGGTCATTTACGTAGTCCACGCTATAAGCTGCAGCAGCCGGATTATTATTTAAGAATTCATATGTTTTATTCGTTCCCATTGCAAAGGTATAAACGATTTTCCCTTTATCCAATTGCTTCATGTTCCCAGTTAAACAACCTGCTTCGTACATATCCACAAAAGCATCCACAAACATTTCTGTATGCACGCCTAAATCTTTCAAGTCAGATTTAGCAATAAGCGAACCTACAGCGTTTGGCATCCCACCAATACCCAATTGAATACAAGAGCCGTTCTTGATTTCTGGAATGATCAAGTTTGCGATCATTTCATCTTCTTTCGTTGGTTTTGCATTCGGTATTTGCGGAATTGCCCAGTTCGCCTCTACGATATAGTCAATTTCAGAAATATGAACGTTTTCATTGTTTCCACCCATAACACGTGGAAGGTTTGGGTTTACTTCTAGAATAACGATTTTTGCTTTTTCTACAATCGCACGGCTGGATGCCACGGAAGTACTGAAGTTGAAGTAACCATATTCATCCATTGGTGTTACTGCCAGGATCGCTACGTCTACATCCAGGTAATTTTTGTAGTAGCCTGGTTTTTCATGGTAAAAAATCGGAATAAAGAAAGCAGAGCCTTGATCTTGTAATTTACGATCGTAACCACTGTAGTGGAAATTATTGTAGGTAAATACTTCTTGGTGTGGGTCAGCATTCACGACTGCCAATGGTGTCGTTCTTGTCGTTGCACGAATTTTTACATCTTGCAGCTCGTCTTTACGTTTTGCTAATGCTTCGTCTACTAATTGTGTTTGGCAAACAAACTGGCCGTAATCAACCCAATCTCCCGATTTAACAACTTTAGCTGCCTGGTCGGCAGTGACAAGCTTTTGCCTGTACTCATTTACAAATTGCATATTATCACCCTTCTAACACGATTATTTTATTTTGATGATGGTTCTTCCAAGATGTGCGCCTGCCTTGATTTTTGTAGCGGTTTCCGACACTTCATCAAGTGCTATTTCGTTATAGTGCAATTCCTCTGTAACATTCCATTCATTCGCTAATTTATTCCACAGAAATTGACGTTCTTTCATGTCCGTACTTACTGAATTAATGCCCAATAAATTAACGCCTCGTAAAATAAACGGTAAAACGGTTGTATTAAGTTTGATGCCGCCAGCGTTCCCACTGATTGCGACACTTCCGTATTCGTCAACTTTAGATAAAATATCTGCTGTTAAATCGCCACCTACTGCATCCACTACATATTTGAATTCGCGACGGTTTAAGGGACGACCATTCGATGTTACTTCGTTAATATCCCAAATTTTGGTGGCACCGAATGCTTTTGCTTTTTCTGCTTGGTAATCTTTACGGATGGTTGCTGTGATATTTTTGTAACCGAGCTTTCTTAAAATCTGTGCCGCAACACTTCCGACACCACCGGTTGCACCAGTTATCAAAATTTCAGGCTGTTCTTCTACGCGCATCCCGTTTTTTTCCAAAGCGGCAATAGAAAGAGCTGCAGTAAATCCTGCTGTACCGTACATCATCGCTTCTTTAGTCGATAAATTCTCTGGTAATTTCACAACCCATTCACTTGGTACGCGGGCAACTTCACTAAAGCCACCTGTATGTTCCGTTCCAAGTTTATAACCTGTAACCAAGACGCGGTCGCCGGGTTTGAAACTCGGGTCTTCTGATGAAATAATTGTTCCTGCCAAGTCAATTCCCGGTATCATCGGGTAGGTGCGAATAACGCCACCCTTTGTTTCCATTCCCAACATATCTTTGTAGTTGATTGAAGAATACTCTACTGCAATCAATGTATTTCCTTCACCTAAAAATGATTCGGTTACTTCTTCGATCTGATGGGTCACAACATTATTTTCGTTTGCTCTAACAACATAACTTTTAAATGGTTCCAATGTGGTAATCCCTCCTTGATAGCTCTCATTGATACAGTCAAAGGCGTTGCGTCAGCGATATGCAACGCCTTTTAACTTTTATTGGTGTCTGTAGGTTTCAATCACTATTTCTTTATTTAAAATCTGCGGCACGTTTCTCCAGGAAAGCGGTCATGCCTTCTTCTTGATCGGCGTTTGAGAATAGCGTGCCAAAATTTGCGGCTTCATAAGCCAACGCATTTTCTAAAGGAATATCATAGCCACGGTCCATCGTCTTCTTAGCCATTTGGACACCGGCTGCTGATTTACTTAACATTTTTGAAACAAATTTTTCAACTTCTTCGATTAATGTTTCTGGTTCAACCACTTTGTTGATAATCCCTAAGCGATAAGCTTCTTCAGCGTTAATTGTCTCGGCTGCGAAAACAAGTTGTTTCGCTCTCCCAAGTCCGATCAAGCGTGCCAAGCGTTGTGTTCCACCGTAACCGGGCATAATACCCAGCCCAACTTCGGGTAGACCCAGTTTCGCATTTGTTGAAGCAAAACGAATGTCGCAAGCCAATGCCAATTCCATTCCCCCACCTAGTGCAAAACCGTTTACTGCGGCAATCACTGGTTGTGGGAGCTGACTCAGTTTAGAGAAAATTGCATTCCCGAATTCAGATTGTTTGGCTGCACCAACACTATCCAGTTTTTGCAATTCGGTAATGTCTGCTCCAGCAGCAAATGCTTTTTCCCCTGAACCTGTAACGATGACAGCTTTTACTGCCGTGTTGTTTTGAATCATGTCAATGGCTTTATCAAGCTCCGTTAACACTTGTTGATTCAGGGCATTCAGTGCTTTAGGACGGTTTAACGTAATATACGCAAGGGAGTCTTTCACTTCGTAAATAATTGATTCAAATGTCATCATTATTCTCCTTATTTCGTGTAGTCGTAGAAACCTTTACCTGTCTTACGTCCTAATTGTCCAGCTTGAACATATTTTGCCAATAATGGTGCTGGACGGTATTTTGTGTCTTTAAATTCAGTGTATAGTGTGTTCATAACTGCCAACACAACATCCAAACCGATGTAGTCAGCAAGGGCAATCGGTCCCATTGGGTGATTTGCACCCAATTTCATTGCTTCATCAATTTCTTCTGCTGAAGAAATGCCTTCGCTTAGGACAAAAATAGCTTCGTTGATCATTGGTATCAAAATACGGTTCACTACGAAACCAGCCGAATCTTTAACCACAACAACTGTTTTGTTAAGTTTTTCGCCTACTGTACGCATTGCTTCAAGTGTTTCTTCTGATGTCAGCAAGCCCATGTTCACTTCAATCAGCTTCATGACTGGAACTGGGTTGAAGAAGTGGAGTCCGACAACTTTTTCAGGACGGCTTGTTGCAGCGCCGATTGAAGTAATTGAGATAGAAGACGTGTTTGATGCTAGGATTGTATCTTCTGATGTCAGTTCATCAAGTTTTTTGAAAATATCAAATTTAATTGTTGGGTTTTCAGTTGCAGCTTCAACGACAAGTTGGCAGTTTTTTGCTTCTTCATAGCTTGTGGAAGCAGTGATACGACCTAAAACTTCAGCCTTTTCACTTTCAGTCATCTTTTCTTTTTTAACAAGACGGTCAAGGTTTTTGTCTATGTTTGCCATCCCTTTACTGACGAACTCATCTTTAATGTCATTCAAGTAAACGTCATATCCAGCTTGAGCAAAAACTTGTGCAATCCCATTGCCCATTTGACCGGCACCGATAACCATTACGTTCTTAATTTCCATCTATTTCACTACTTTCGTATTCATTATGTATTAAGGGGAAAGAGGCGTATTAGAACGCCCCTACTCCTGTGATTGCACGACCTACGATCAATGCGTTGATTTCGTGTGTACCTTCGTATGTATAAACCGCTTCAGCATCCAAGAAGAAACGAATAACGTCTGCTTCAAGCGTAATACCATTTCCACCACAGATTTCACGTCCCAATGCTACGTTTTCACGCATATTTAGTGAGTTGTGCATTTTAGCCAATGCAGAGTTGGTCATCAATGGTGCGCCTTCTTCTTGCAATTTAGAAATTTGTACGGAGTATCCCAAGTTAGCTACGAAGTTAGATTGCATACGAACCAATTTTTCTTGAACAAGTTGGAAGCTTGCCAATTTTTTACCGAATTGTTCACGTTGTGTCACATATTTGTGAGCAGCGATGAATGATCCCGCAGAAACACCCATTGCCAAATGTGCGATGTCTGCACGTGTGAATGTTAGGATCTCATTTACAGATTTGAAGCCTTCGATGTTTGGTAGGCGATCTGCTTCAGAAACTTCAACGTTTTCTAATGTGATGTGTCCGTTATGGATCATACGTAGCGAACCTTTTTGTTGGATAACGTCTACATTCAATCCTTGTGCACCTTTACGAACGATAAAGCATTTGATCTTGTTGTCTTCTGTGTCACGAGCAAAGATTGGAATAATATCTGCTGTATCAGATCCACCGATCCAACGTTTTTCACCATTCAAGATCCATTTGTCGCCATCGCGTTTAGCTGAAGTTGCCAAACCACCTGCGATATCAGATCCGTGATCAGGTTCTGTCAGACCAAAACATCCTTGGTATTCGAATGAACGTAGTTTTGGAACGATTTCATTGATTTGTTCTTCTGAACCACCAACCAAAATTGTGTTTAAGCACAAACCACCGTGTACGGTGAAGAATGTTGCAACTGATGCGTCAAAACGTGCCAATTCTAGGTATAGGAACATATTGAATAATTCAGTTGTTTTTAGGCGATTTTCGCGACCTTCGAATAGACGGTCGTCGTTCATGAAGTTAACATCGTTTACAACTTTGTAGAATTCATCAAAAGGAAATGTTCCTTTTTCGTAATATTCATTTACAACAGGTCTCAAGTGTTTTTCCAATGCAACGCGTAATTCACTAAGTACAGCAATTTCTCCTTCTGTTAAGTCGTGTGAATAACCTAATAAGTCCTCTGGGTAAAGTTCCTTAAGTGTTTGAATTTTTGTTGTCATGCTGATTCATTCCTTCCAAGTTTTTAATTTTTTTAGGTTTAAATATTTCCTTTTTCGGAAATCGCTTTCAACCTTTTCTGTAACTTCAGTTTAGAACCAGAAAGCCTTTTCAACAACTTACTTAAAATTACGCTGAGTATAAGCTGAACTTATAATGTTGATACTAAAGTGTTTTCAGGGGTTTTTCATAAGTGCCGTTTTAATGAAATTCATTGTTTTTTAATCTAATTTTCTCTTGCCATCTGTTGAAAACGGCTATTTAAATGGTTTTGAGCGCTTAAAAATTGTATAAGTAAAACTTAGACGATGTATTTTTGAAGCTCGATCAGTAACACAGCGGTTAATGATTAGAACCGGTTATACAAAAAGAGAGACTCGGGAGTTTCCCGAGTCTCTCTTTTTGAATGTTTGATTTATTTTATATCTACTAAACGTGCTTTTTTAACATCTTCGATGGTTTGTGTCCCGGCTAACTGCATCACACGTTTTAAGTCTCGTTCGAAATATTCGAGAACGGATTGAACACCTTTCCAACCACCCAGTGCCAAGCCATAAAGAACAGGACGTCCCAATGCCACAATGTCTGCCCCGCTTGCTAGCGCCTTGAAGATATGCTCTCCACGACGTACACCACTGTCGAATACAATCGGAACACGACCGGCTACCGCTTTGGAAATTTCTTCCAATGTTGCAAATGATCCTGGTGCCCCATCCAATTGGCGACCGCCGTGATTGGATACCCAGATACCGGCTGCACCAGCCCCAATTGCAAGCAAGGCATCTTCAGCAGACTGTACGCCTTTCACAAATACTGGCAATCCCGAATACTCAGAAATGAATTTCACGTCAGCTGGCGCAATTTTTTGCTTGGATTGTGCGTAGATATTGTTCAGGGACATATTTTTACCTGTACCGGTTAAGTAACGCGAAACAATCGGCATACCGAATGGGTAAACGAATTTATTGCGTTCGTCTCTATGGCGATTTCCGCTCAAGGTTGCATCTGCAGTTAAAATGATTGCAGTTGCGCCATCTGCTTTAGCTTCATCCAGGATATTTTTGTTCAACTCGTCGTCTTTACTCATGTAAATTTGGAACCAACGCGGACTGCCTTTCAACCCCTCTTCTATTTCATGGAAGGAGGCACCGGAGTATGCACTGATGGACATGATTGTGCCGAATTCGGAAACACCTTTTGCGGTTCCGGCTTCTTTTGTTTCGTGGGCCAGACCATGCGCTGCGATTGGAGCCATGATGAACGGAACTTTAATGTCATGACCAAAGATTGATGTCGCTGTATCGGGATTTTCCACATCCGCCAATACGCGGGGAACGATTCCTTTTTTATTCCAAACCTCATTGTTTTGACGTAAGGTAAATTCATCTCCCGAAGCTCCGGAGATATAATCGAACCCGCCTTTAGGTACGATTTCGCGTGCTGCATCCTCTAGTTCGTAAGCGTTGATGACCTCGATTGCTTTGATTTCAGTTGGTGCGCCATAGTGATTTGTTTCTACTGTTGCCATATATTTCCACTTTCCCTTCTTTATTTTATATTATTTTTAACCAAAGAATAGTTGTGTGATGGGCTGCGTCAGTGGCGCCAGCATCACGACGACAATACCTGTAACGACGATGGAAAGTCCGGACATTGCGCCTTGGACCTCGCCCATTTCGATTGCTTTTGTCGTTCCCATGGCGTGGGAGGAACTTCCCAGCGCCACGCCCTGTGCTACAGGATCGTCAATTTTGAATAGTTTGAAAACGGTTGGTCCGACTACTGCTCCGATGACGCCGGTAAAGACAACGACGGCGACGGTCAGCGAGACGATTCCACCGAGTGATTCCGAAACCCCAACGGCAATGGCGGTGGTGATGGATTTTGGAACCAGGGTTGCGACCATTTCTTTATCGAAACGGAATAGGAAGCCAAATAGGTAAATCATGATAGTATGCAGGACTACGCCGGAGAAAATTCCCGTCAAGATTGCTGAGTAGTATTGTTTAAGGTAAACAAAGTTTTTTTCAAGCTTGATCGCCAAAGCTACCGTTGCTGGCGTTACAAACAGGGAAAGGAATTGTCCCCCGGTATTGTAAGTTTCAAGCGGCGTGTTCGTGACGAGTAAGATCAGAATCACCATGATGATTGCGAATACCAGCGGTGTGAATAAAGGATTCGGCCATTTTTTGTTTAATTTGGCTGCCATTAGATACAGTCCGACAGTTAAGGTAATCCACAGCAAGGGGCTGGAAATTAATTTATCAAGCATGTGTTTCACCTCTTTCTTTCGCTACGAAACCCTTTTCAACTTTGGCTTTGACAAATTGAACGATTTTGCCAACGAAGGCCATCATCAAAACGGTTGTGATTGCCATGATGATTAATAGTTGCCACCAAGTGTTAGCTAGTACGCCAAAGTTAGCCATTAAGCCCACCCCCGCTGGAACAAAGAATATGCCCATATTGTCAGTGAGCCACGTTCCGATTTCATCGACTTGCTCAAGTCGTAATACTTTCGTATGGAGGGCGACGAATAACAGAACCATACCGATTACACTACCTGGAATAGCGATGAATGAAGAAATGGTGGCGGATACAATTTCGCCCAGGTACGAAAATAAGAAGATCCAGAATAACTGTTTATAAATTTTCAAATGTGCTGCTCCTTTCGGCTTATTAATTACAAGTTGTTTGATGCATTCAATATAGCACTTGATTCGAATTAGAGATAAATATTGAATTTTTATGGTATTATAAATATAATTTATATGTAACGGTTTATTTATACATATTATTTATGATAACACTTTCACAAAGTAAGCAAGTTGGATGAAGATAGCTGAATAGGGAACGTAACCATTAAAAGAAATCGATTTCACAAGCTGGAGGTATTTTAGGGGGGAGAATCGGAAAATGATTTTGTTTTTCTTCCGAGTTTTAAATGAAGTCGGAAGGAGAGCAGCAGAAAAAAGTTTCTTCTTCCGAGTTTTTGAAAAAGTCGGAAGAAGAAACTGAAATTTTGTTTTATAATGCCGATTTACCCATTTGTTAGAATGACAAAAGCAAGGATACTATAAAACACGAGGTGAACTCCCATGAATTTACAAGATATTATTTACTTTAACCATTTAGCTGAGAGTCTCAGTTTTACTGATACTGCCGAGCATTTTTATGTCTCCCAACCGTCCATTTCCATGTCATTAAAACGACTTGAAGCAGAGCTGGATACCCTGTTGATTGACAGGAAAAGATTTCATAAACGCTTGCGCTTAACGGAGTCAGGAGAAATATTACTCAAACATGCGCAGGTTATTCTCCAGTCATTGTCTGAGGTAAAAGAAGAGATTCATGATTATAAAAATCAAATCGTTTATTTCGGGTTCTTGCCAACGATTGGGGGACACTTCATGTCTGGGCTTTTGCCTCGGCTGGGGAAATTTACTTCTTCAGTTAAATTTATCGAGGAAGAAAGTTCTGATATCATGCATGAAATGGTGCGCTCCGGTGAAGTGCCGATTGCTATTACGGGTAGCGACGTCCCCCTTTTCAACGATGGGGACTTGATTCAAATACCCATTGCCACGCAAGAATTATCTTTGTGGGCTTCGCCCGATAACCCCCTGGCCCAAAGGAAAAAGTTGTCGGCTGCGGATTTGAAAGATACCGTCTTTATTTCTCTGGAAAAAGGCTATACGCACGAGCGTATCTTTAGCAAATGGAGCCAGGGAAAATTTACCCATCCTCCTAAAACCTTGTATACGAAAGAAATCCAGACCGCCCTTTCGATTGCATCATCTACCGATATGGTTGCGTTTATGATTGATATCCTGGTCAAGGATTCCAAGGATTTAGTTAAAATACCCCTTTCTGATCCACCACTTTTTTATATTAGTTTGATACTCAATAAAGATAGTCATCAAAACAAGTTCCAGAACGAATTTAACGAAATGATGATTTCATTGGCAAAAGAGTTGGCAGAAGTCGCTTAATAAGGGTTCTTGGTTATCTGGTGTTGGTGAAGGAAATGCCCTTCGGCCTGCGTGTTTGCTTGTGTACTGCCGTGGGACCGCCCGGAGCCTGTAGTCTCCGGGCTTGCAAGCCTCAAAGGGACCGTAGAC